>NZ_JBHTTQ010000055.1:0-46659 GCF_042794475.1 Streptomyces sp. NPDC056527 | reverse complement strand
CCTCCTGCGGAGGTCCGGCCCGCTCCGGTGTTCAGCTCGCCACGGGCGCCGCGTGCCGGTGTGCCGGGGTCCAGCAGCGGATGATGTCGCGCACGGAGACGATGCCCACGGGCCCGTGCCCGTCGAGGACGACGAGGTGGCGGAAGCCGCCGTGGGTCATGGCGGCGGCCGCTTCCTCCAGGGTCCAGGTGGGTGCGGCGAAGACGACGTCGGTGGTGGTGTGGGAGCTCGCGGTCTCGTGGTCGGGGTTCTGGTCGGCGCCGATCGAGTTGAGGATGTCGCGCTCGGTGAGGATTCCGAACCCGCCGGCGTCGGTGTCGTGGACGACGGCCGCGCCGACGCGGCGCGCCGACATCAGTCTGGCGGCCTGGCGGAGGGTGTGGGCGGGGCCGATGGTGAGGACCACCGTGCTCATGGCGTCACGGACGAGCATGAAGGGAGCCACCTCCTTGGTGAACCGTTCCCGCCTTCAACGAGAACGGTTTCACAAGTTCACAAGTGGGGGGACTCTCAGCGTGGCATCGGTCGAGGGGGTCGACAAGGGGGCGCGTCGGAGTGCGCGGCGTGTGAAGGGGCGCCGCCCACTCCTGCTGGGCGTCCGGGGCCCGGGCGGCGCGGGGGCGCGCGCGGCGCCCCCGCCCGCCGGGGTCAGTTCTTCTGGTTCAGGTAGCTCAGCAGTTCGCCGTGGAGCAGGCCGTTCGACGCCGCCGCGTTCCCGCTGTGCGGACCGTGCCGGCCGTCGAGGCCGGTGAACGTGCCGCCCGCCTCCTGGACGACGATCGCCGTCGCCGCCATGTCCCAGAGGGACAGCTCCGGCTCGGCGCAGATGTCCACCGCGCCCTCGGCGACCATCATGTACGGCCAGAAGTCGCCGTAGGCGCGCGTCCGCCAGCACGCGCGCGTGAGGTCGAGGAAGCCGTCGAGGCGGCCCCGCTCCTCCCAGCCGCTCAGCGAGGAGTACGCGAAGGACGCGTCACCGAGCTCCGGGACCTTCGAGACCTGGATCCGCGTCGCCGACGTCAGGCTCCGGCCCGTGTACGCGCCCGCGCCCTTCGCCGCCCACCAACGACGGCCGAGCGCCGGCGCGGAGACGACGCCCACCACCGGCTGGAAGCCGGTGTCGCCGGCCTCCATCAGCGCGATCAGGGTCGCCCAGACCGGCACGCCGCGCACATAGTTCTTGGTGCCGTCGATCGGGTCGATCACCCAGCGGCGCGGGCCGGTGCCCTCCACGCCGTACTCCTCGCCGAGGATCGCGTCGCGCGGCCGGGCGCGCTGGAGCTGACCGCGGATCAGCTCCTCGGCGGCCTTGTCCGCCTCGCTGACCGGCGTCATGTCCGGCTTGGTCTCGACCTTCAGGTCGAGCGCCTTGAACCGGTCCATGGTGGCCGCGTCGGCGGCATCCGCGAGGACATGGGCGAGGCGCAGATCGTCGTGGTAATCGGCCATGGTCGAAACTCTATCCCTCGAAGGTACGTGGGCCCACGGGAGCCCTTGACAGTGCGTGGCGGCCCGTCAACTCTGTGCGCAGAACCGTTCTGGCCGGGAGGCGACGATGCCTACTGCCCGTGAGGCCCTGCTGAACGCCGCGCTGGCGGCGCTCGGGGGGCTGCCCTGGTCCGCGGTCCGGATGGTCGACGTCGCCTCCGCCGCGGGAGTCTCCCGGCAGACCCTCTACAACGAGTTCGGCAGCAAGGAGGGATTGGCCCGCGCTCTGGTACGCCGCGAGGCCGACGTCTACCTCCAGGGCGTGGACCAGGTCCTCGCCCGTCCCGTCCCGCCCGTCCGTAACCTCGCCGCCGTCGCCGAGTGGACCGTCGCCGCGGCCGGTGCCCGCCCGGTGCTGCGCGCGCTGCTCACCGGCTCCTGGGGCGAACGGCTCCCCGTGCCACGGCCGGCCAGGGCGGGTGCCCGGGCCTCCGCCGTACCCGCCCAGCGGCGGGCCGACGCCGGGGTGCCCTCGCCCGCGGATCTGCTCGGACTCGCCAGGGACCGGGCCGCGACGGCGCTCGGCGAGGGCGGCGGCGAGGACGTGCTGCGGTCGTGCGAGGTCGTCCTGCGCCTCGCGCTGTCGTACGTCGTCGCCCCCGGGCCGTCCGCGGCGGACGGTCAGTGGGCCGAACCGGAGAGCTGGAGGCCCACGACGCCGACGATCACCAGCGTGATCGAGACGATCTTCAGGGTGGACACGACGTCGCCGAGGAAGACCATGCCGTAGATCGCCGTGCCCGCCGCGCCGATGCCGGTCCACACGGCGTACGCGGGGCCCACGTCCAGCTTGCGCAGGGCGAGCGTCAGCAGTCCGAAGCTGCCGAGGGCGAAGCAGGCGAAGGCGACGGTCGGCCAGAACCGGGTGAACCCGTGCGAGAGCTTCAGGCAGACGGCGAAGCCCGTTTCCAGCAGCCCCGCGACCACCACCAGCAGCCACGCCATCGTCAGTGCCTCCCACGCCGTCGCTGACTGCTTCGTCTCACTTGGTGCGATTATGCACTTACCAGCAGCAGCCGACCGCAAACGTGCGCGACTCAGTCGCCCTCGCGTCGCTCCCTGGTCGCGAGCAGTCGGCGCAGTGAGTACAGCCGCGCCGGATCGGCATGACCCTCCGCCACCCATGCGTCCAGCGCGCAGTCCGGCTCGTCGTGGCTGCAGGCCCGCGGACAGTTCTCGGTACCGGGCACGAGGTCGGGGAAGGCGAGGATCACCCGGGACGGGTCGACGTGGTGCAGGCCGAAGGAGCGCACGCCCGGGGTGTCGATGACCCAGCCGCCCTCCTTGTCGTTGAGCGGCAGGGCGAGCGCCGAGGTGGTGGTGTGCCGGCCGCGGCCGGTGACCGCGTTGACATGGCCCGTGGTCCGCCGCCGGTCCTCCGGGACCAGGGCGTTGACCAGGGTCGTCTTGCCTACGCCGGAGTGTCCGACGAACGCGGTGGTGCGCCCCTTGAGGTGCTCGTGCACCCGCTCCGCGGCGACCCCGTCCACGAACTCGTCGCGCGTGGTGACCACATGCGGCACACCGAGCGCGCCGTACATCTCCAGGAGCTCGTCCGGCTTGGCCAGGTCCGACTTCGTCAGGACGAGGAGCGGTGTCAGCCCGCCGTCGTACGCGGCGACCAGACAGCGGTCGATGAGCCGCGGGCGGGGCTCGGGGTCGGCGAGCGCGGTGACGATCGCCAGCTGGTCGGCGTTGGCGACGACCACGCGCTCGAACGGATCGTCGTCGTCGGCCGTACGGCGGAGCACTGAGCTGCGTTCACCGATCCGTACGATCCGGGCCAGCGTGTCCTTCTCGCCGGACAGATCGCCCACGAGGGAGACCCGGTCGCCGACGACGGCGGCCTTGCGGCCCAGCTCGCGCGCCTTCATCGCCAGGACGACCCGGTCGTCGACGAGACAGGTGAGCCTGCCCCGGTCCACGGTGAGGACCATGCCCTCGACCGCGTCCTCGTGCTTGGGGCGGATGTTGGTGCGGGGACGGTTGCCCTTGCGGTTGGGCCGCTGGCGGATGTCGTCCTCGTCGGTGTGCTTCCCGTAACGCCGCATGGCTCAGGCTCCGAGCATTTCGGTCCACATCCTGGGGAAGTCGGGCAAGGTCTTGGCGGTCGTCGCCACGTTCTCGATCTCCACGCCCTCGACCGCCAGGCCGATGATCGCGCCCGCCGTCGCCATGCGGTGGTCGTGGTACGTGTGGAAGACACCGCCGTGCAGCGGGCGCGGGCGGATGTGCAGACCGTCCTCGGTCTCCGTCACATCGCCCCCCAGCTCGTTGATCTCCTTGGTCAGGGCCGCCAGGCGGTCCGTCTCGTGGAGCCGCAGATGGGCGACGCCGCGCAGCGTCGACGGGGAGTCGGCCAGCGCCGCGACCGCCGCGATGCCGGGCGTCAGCTCGCCGACCTCGCTCAGGTCGACGTCGATGCCGTGGATCCGGCCGGTGCCGGTGAAGGTGAGCCCCGCCTCGGTCAGCTCGCAGGAGCCACCCATCTCGGTGAAGATCTCGCGCAGCGCGTCACCGGGCTGGGTGGTCCGGGCCGGCCAGTCCGGGACCGTGACCCGGCCACCGGTGATCAGGGCCGCGGCCAGGAACGGCTGGGCGTTGGACAGGTCGGGCTCGACGACCAGGTCCCGGCCGAGCAGTGCGGAGGGGGAGACCCGCCAGACGTTCGGCTCACCACCGGTCTCCGGCTCGTCGACCTGGGCTCCGACCACGCGCAGCATGTCGACGGTCATCCGGATGTGGGGCATGGAGGGCAGGTTCGCGCCGACGTGGCGTACCTCCACGCCCTGGTTGAAGCGCGGGGCCGAGAGCAGCAGCGCGCTGACGAACTGCGAGGACGAGGAGGCGTCGATCTCCACCGGGCCGCCGTCGAGAGCCCCGCCGCCGTGCACGGTCATCGGCAGCGCGCCGCGCCCGTCGTCGTCGATCCGGGCGCCGAGCACGCGCAGCGCGTCGATCACACCGTTCAGCGGCCGCTCGTGGGAACGGGCGTCGCCGTCGAAGTGCACCGGGCCGTCGGCGAGGGCCGCGACCGGCGGAAGGAAACGCATGACCGTACCGGCGTTGCCGACGTCCACCGTCGCCGGGCCGCGCAGCGCGGCCGGGATGATCCGCCACGCCTCGCCCGTGCCGTCGGGGCCCACGCCCTCCTCGATCCTGACGCCCAGCGTGCGCAGCGCCTCGGCCATCAGCAGCGTGTCGCGGGAGCGCAGCGGGCGGCGCAGCCAGCCCGGCTCGGCGGCGAGCGCGGCGAGGACCAGGCCGCGGTTGGTGACCGACTTCGATCCGGGCACGGTGACGGTCGCGTCGACGGGACCGCTCGCGTACGGGGCGGGCCAGGGGTCGGTCTGCAGGTCGGTGTGCGAGGAGGTTTCGGTCATGCCCTCACTTTAGTGGGGACCGCACCGACTACAGCCCCAGCAGCCAGCGGCCTCCGCCGATCAGGGAGCAGATCGAGACGGCGTGGAAGAGGAACAGCCAGAGCGCCGGGTGGACATGGGTGAGCCGGGCGAGCTGGTCGGCGTCCGAGTCCGGCGCGCCGCCGTGGCGCCGCTTGCGCTGGAGCTCGAAGACCGGCCGGACGCCGCCGAGGAGCAGGAACCACACGACGGAGTACGCGAAGGCCGACTGGACGTCCGGGCCGGTCAGCCAGGAGACCAGGAGGAACGCGGCGCCCGTGAGGAGCACGGTGAAGATCCCGTACGCGTTGCGGACCATCAAGAGCATGGCCAGCAGGAGTGCGGTGGCCAGCCAGAGCAGCAGGGTGATCCGGTGGTCGGCGAGCAGCCAGGCGCCGCCGAGGCCGAGCAGCGGGGCGGCGGTGTAGCCGGCGGCGGCGGTGAGGATCATGCCGATGCCGGTCGGGCGGCCGCGGGAGACGGTGAGGCCGCTGGTGTCCGAGTGGAGCCGGATGGACTGCAGCCGGCGGCCGGTGAGGAGGGCGATCAGACCGTGACCGCCCTCGTGGGCGATGGTGATGGCGTTGCGGGACAGCCGCCATATCCCCTGGGGGACCGTGACGAGCAGCGCGGCCACTCCGGTGACGATCACCAGCCACTCTTCCGGGGCGGGCTGGGTGCCGAGGACTTCGGTCATTTTCGGATCGGCTCCTCGGGAGGGGTGGAAACGGTGCCGGTGCGCAGCGCCGTCGTTGAGGGGTGGTGGTCGGGCGACGGGAGGGAGTGGCAGTGTGGCACGTATGTGCGGACGGTATGCAGCGAGTCGTCGGCCCGAGGACCTGGTGGGTGTCTTCGAGGTCGAGAAGTGGGAGCCCGAGGAGACCCTGGCTCCCGACTGGAACGTGGCCCCGACCAAGGAGGTCTACGCGGTCCTGGAACGCCCTTTGAAAGACGCGGATTCACCCAGCCCGGTTCGCCAGCTGCGGACGTTGAAGTGGGGTCTGGTGCCGTCCTGGTCGAAGTCGCCGGAGGGCGCGGCCAGGATGATCAACGCCCGGTCGGAGACCATCGCCGAGAAGCCGTCGTTCAAGAAGGCCTTCTCCGCGCGGCGGTGCATCCTGCCGGCCGACGGCTATTACGAGTGGGTGACCGGCTCGGGGGAGCGGGAGCTGGAGGTCGAGGGGAAGAAGAAGCGGCCGCGGAAGCAGCCGTACTTCGTGACCCCGGCGGACGGCTCGGTCTTCGCGATGGCCGGACTCTACGAGTTCTGGCGCGACCGCACACTGCCCGACGACCACCCGTCGGCGTGGTGGGTGACCTGCTCCGTGATCACGACGGAGGCGGAGAAGGGGCCGCTCGGCGTGGCCCCGGAGGAGGGCCCCCACTCGCTCGCCGACATCCACCCCCGGATGCCGCTGATGCTGACCCCGGACCGCTGGGACGCCTGGCTGGACCCGCGGCACACGGACGTGGAGGACCTGCGCGGGCTGCTCGCGGCCCCGCCGGAGGGCCTGATGCGGGCGTACCCGGTGGCCACGGCGGTCAGCAACGTCCGCAACAACGGCCCGGAGCTCCTGACCGAGCTGGAGGGCCCGGAGGTCGGCACGCTGTTCTGAGCGCGGCTCCGGACGGTCCCGCGCGGCAGGATGGGCGCGTGACCAAGAGCGAGAACGTGACGACCGACGCCGGGGACGCCCGGATCACCTGGCACCCCGGCAAGAAGCCCTGGACGGTCCTGGCCCTCGGTCATGGGGCCGGTGGCGGGATCGAGGCGCGGGACCTCCAGGCCCTGGCCGGGGCGCTGCCCGCGCACGGGGTGACGGTGGCGCTCGTCGAGCAGCCGTGGCGGGTCGCGGGGAAGAAGGTGGCACCCGCGCCGAAGACCCTGGACGTCGGGTGGCGCGGGATCTGGCCCGCGCTCGCCGAGCCCGGCCTCCCGGTGATCGCCGGGGGGCGCAGCGCCGGCGCCCGGGTCGCCTGCCGGACCGGGGCGGAGCTCGGGGCCGCCGCCGTGCTCGCCCTGAGCTTCCCGTTGCACCCGCCGGGCAGGCCGGAGAGCTCACGGGCCGACGAACTGCTCGGCACGGGCCTGCCCACCCTGGTCGTCCAGGGCGGCAACGACGCCTTCGGGAAGCCCCAGGAGTTCCCCGAAGGGCCCTACCGGCTCGTCGAGGTGCCGTACGGCGATCACAGCTTCGCCGTCGCCAAACGCGCCCCCGTCACACCGGACGGAACCCTCGAACTCATCGTCGAAGAAGTCACTTCGTGGGTCGCGTCACTCCGGGAATGTTGAGCGTGCGACCACGGTTGTCACGCATGTCGGTGTGAGAGCAAGGAAGAGGGAGTCCGTCGCATGGGTTCGACCATCTGCCCCGAGCGCGCGCAGGCCGCTGACCTCGACTGGACAGTGCTGCCCGCTCCCAAGACCGCCCCTATTCGGGCGGCGGGCGGAGCGGTTCCTCGTCTATCCTCCGAATCGAGCGGGTCCGCATTCGGGTTCGCCGCAGCGCTGGAGGAGGTGGGTCCGGTCACTGGGACCGACACAGGGACCGACGACGGCCCCGAGGAGACGACCGCGGAGCGCAACGCGCGCTTCGAGCGGGACGCCCTCGGATTCCTCGACCAGATGTACTCCGCCGCGCTGCGTATGACGCGCAATCCCGCGGACGCCGAGGACCTGGTGCAGGAGACGTATGCCAAGGCGTACGGCTCGTTCCACCAGTTCCGCGAGGGTACGAATCTGAAGGCGTGGCTGTACCGCATCCTGACCAACACCTTCATCAATTCGTACCGCAAGAAGCAGCGTGAGCCCCAGCGCAGCGCCGCCGAGGAGATCGAGGACTGGCAGCTCGCCCGTGCCGAGTCGCACATGTCGACCGGTCTGCGTTCCGCCGAGTCGCAGGCCCTCGACCACCTGCCGGACTCCGACGTGAAGGAAGCGCTGCAGGCGATCCCCGAGGAATTCCGCATCGCCGTCTATCTCGCGGATGTCGAGGGCTTTGCGTACAAGGAGATCGCGGACATCATGGGTACACCCATCGGTACGGTGATGTCCCGACTGCACCGGGGCCGCCGCCAGTTGCGCGGCATGCTCGAGGACTACGCCCGCGACCGCGGGCTCGTTCCCGCGGGCGCCGGAGAGTCGTCGAACGATCTGAAAGGCTCGGGCTCATGAGCTGCGGAGAGCCGCACGAGACGGATTGCTCAGAGGTCCTGGATCATCTCTACGAGTTCCTCGACCATGAGATGCCCGACAGTGACTGCACCAAGTTCGAGGTGCACTTCGAGGAGTGCTCCCCGTGCCTGGAGAAGTACGGCCTGGAGCAGGCGGTGAAGAAGCTCGTCAAGCGTTGCTGCGGCAGTGACGACGTGCCCACCGATCTGCGGGCCAAGGTGATGGGGCGGATCGACCTCATCCGCTCGGGCCAGCTGGTGCCCGAGCAGGACATGGACATCACGGCGACCGCCCAGGAGTGACCGCCGGACCTGCCTGATGGGCCGCCGCGAGATGATCGCGGCGGCCTTCATTCGTTCATCAGCTTGTATCACCCGATGGTGCGAATCGGCCGCCGACCGCCCTCACGCGCCGTCCAACTCGCTAGCGTGACAGGCGTGATGGGCGTGATGGCGATTCCGCGAGCGGCACGGGTGTACATCGGCTGCACCCTCCTCGGTGCCGCCGGATGCGTCCTGCCCGCGCTGGCTCCCGGCGCGGGGACCCCCTGGGGCACCGTCGCGCTGCTCGGCGCCCTGTACGCCGTGTGCGAGCTGCCCGGCCGCTGCCCGCTGCTCGGCCGGGTGCTGGGCGGCTCGGCGCCCTTGGGAGCCGGATCGTTCTTTCCCGTCCTGCTGGCCTCGGCGCTGCTCCTGCCGCCCTCCGCCGCCGCGCTCACGGCGGTGCCCGGAGCGCTGCTCTCCCGCGTCGCGCAGCGGCCGGCCGGGGTACGCCGGCTGTGGCGGGCCGGTCAGCTCGTGCTCGCCGTGTGGACCGCCTCCCTGGTCGCCGCCCTCCTGAGCTGCGACGACGTCCTCGGCCACGGGACGCACACCCCGGACTTCCCGTACGTCCTGCTGCCGGCCGGGGCCTCCGCGCTCACCTTCTGCCTGGTCCTGACCGCTCTCGACGGCGGAATCCGGACGACGGCCGAGGGCCTCGTCCCGGGCAGCGCCTGGCGCGGCCTCTTCGCCCGCGCCCTCGCCCCGCACGTGGCGCACGGCCTCGCCGGGCTGATGATGGCGGTGCTGTGGCGCAGTTCGTACGGCCCCGTCGCCGCGCTCTTCGTCCTGCTGCCGATGTACATCTCCTGCTGGATCTTCACCCAGTACCACCGCGAACGCGCCGCGCACCAGGCGACGATCCGCGCCCTGGTCCAGGCGGTCGACATCAAGGACGAGTACACCCGGGGACACAGCGAACGGGTGGGCCGTGCCTCCGTGCTGATCGCCCGAGAGCTGGGGATGGCGGAGGAGCGCCTGGAGATCCTCCGCTTCGCGGGAATCCTCCACGACGTCGGCAAGCTCGGCGTACCGACCCGGGTGCTGAGGAAGGACGGGCCGCTGACACCCGAGGAGCGCCGGATCATCGAGCTGCACCCGGAGTACGGACACGAGATGGTCCGGGGCATCGGCTTCCTGGGCGAGGCACGGGCGGCGATCCTGCACCACCACGAGAAGTTGGACGGGACCGGCTACCCGTACGGGCTCAGAGGCGCCCAGATCCCCGAGTTCGCCCGGGTGGTGGCGGTCGCCGACGCCTTCGACGCGATGACGTCGACCCGGTGCTACAGCAGGGCGCGGCCGGTGGAGACCGCGGTCGCGGAGCTGGAGCGCTGCGCGGGCACGCACTTCGACCCGCGGATGGTCCGGGCACTGGTCCGGGCTCTCGCCCACCACGGCTGGCAGACAGCGGTCACCGCGGACGAGCCGGCCCTCCCGGGCGCGGGCGTGCCTCCGGCCAGGAGCTCCGGCGCGGGAGTCCCGCCCGGTGACGTGCGGAGCTCCGGCGCCGACGGCCCGTCCGATCCGGGCCTCTCCCACGTCAAGGCGCCCCGCGCGGACGCCGTACCGGCCGCCGCCGCGCGCGCCCGCGGCGCCGAGGTCCGCCGGTCGGGCCTCTCGGCGCCGAAGGCCCACGTCCCGCCCGGCGGGCGCGCGTGAGGCCCGGGGCGGTCACCGTCGGCGCGGTCCACGGGACCGCGCTCGTCCTCACCGTCGCCGGATTCGCCTCCACGCTCTGGTACGGGGTCGACGAGCCCGGTCACGCCCTCGCGTTCGGCGTTCTCATCGCGCTCGGCGAGCTCGCCCGCTGGGGCGCACCACCCGTGCTCGGCGAGCTACCGGGCAGGGAGCCCGCGCCGATCGCCGCCGCCGGAGCCCTCGCGTACGCGCTGCTCGGCGAGAGCGCGGGCCGCACCACCACGCACGGCGTCCTCCAGATCATCGCCGTGGTCGTCGCGGCCGGGCTCGCCGGAATCGTCCCGCACGTCGCCCGAGGCAAGGGCCCCGACCTGGACAACCTGGCCCGGCGCATCCTGACCGTCGCCTTCGCCGCCCTCTGCTTCCAGCCGCTCTACAACTCGGGCGAACTCACCCACTACCTCGGTCAGGGCCCCTCCTACGCCCTCTACCTGCTGCTTCTGCTCGTCCTCACCGCCCTGTGCGACGCCGTACTCGGCGCCACCATGCTCCGGGCCCGCACCCGCTACCCGTACGGCCCTCTCCTGCGCGACGAGCTGCGCGCCCTCCTCGGCATCGGCTCCGCGGTCTGCGCCACCGGCACCGTGATGGCGCTCGGAGTCGCCGCCGCGGGGCTCTGGGCGCTGCCCGTCTTCTGCGTACCGCTGCTGCTCACCCAGGTCTCTTTCCGGCGGTACGCGGCCGTGCGCACCACCAACCGGCAGACCATCGCCTCCCTCGCCCGTGCCACCGAGATCGCCGGATACACCGCCCCCGGGCACGCCCACCGCGTCGCCGCCCTCAGCGGCGCCGTCGGGCGCGAGCTGGGGCTCTCCGGTTCCGAGCTGACCGTCCTGGAGTACGCGGCGCTCATGCACGACATCGGACAGCTCTCCCTCGTCGACCCCGTCCCCGAGGGCGCCACGGCCCTCCTCCCACCCGAGGAGCAGCGCCGGATCGCCCTCCTCGGCGGCGCGGTCGTCCGCCAGACCGGCGTCCCCGCGGCCGTCGCCGTCGTCGTGGAGCGCCAGGCCGACCCGTACCGCGACCAACCGCTGCCCGCCCGGATCGTCCGGACCGTCAACGCCTACGACGACCTCGCGGGCGACAGCGCGGGCGGGGCGCTCGCCGCCCTGGAGAGGCTCCGCCTCTCCACGGCCCGCGACCACCAGCCGAAGGTCGTGGAATCCCTCGCCAGAGTCCTGGCGAGGGGCGGCGTCACCCCTGTCCCTCCTGGGTAACCCATGGGTAATGAGCGCGCGTCCAACCGGGCATGGTTGGATGCGAACAAGAGGGTGAAGCGACCGGCAGGCGGGAATCGTGAGGATCTTCGGGAAGGTACGGCATCGGCCCTCCGCCTCGTGGCGGCAGGCCACCGACCGCGCGTTCACGCTGATCGGCGACGGCCGGTACGAGGACGCGGGCGCGCTGCTGACGCGCGCGGCGGATCTGGAGCCCTGGCTCTCGGAGTCCTGGTTCAACCTGGCGCTGCTGCACAAGTTCCGGCACGACTGGGAGCAGGCGCGGGCCGCCGGGCTGCGCGCCGTCGCGCTCCTCGACAAGGAGACCGGAGCACCGGACTGGTGGAACGTCGGCATCGCCGCCACCGCGCTCCAGGACTGGCCGCTGGCCCGCCGCGCCTGGCAGGCGTACGGGCTGAAGGTGCCCGGGGCCTCCGCCGGGACCGGTGAACCCGCCGGCATGGAACTCGGCAGCGCCGCCGTCCGGCTCTCGCCCGAGGGCGAGGCCGAGGTCGTCTGGGGCCGCAGGCTCGACCCGGCCCGTATCGAGGTGCTGTCCATCCCCCTGCCGTCCTCCGGCCGGCGCTGGGGCGAGGTCGTCCTCCACGACGGCGTGCCCAACGGCGAGCGCACCACCTCCGCGGGTCCCTCCTACCCCGTCTTCGACGAGATCGAGCTGTGGGCCCCGTCGCCCGTCCCCACCTGGGTCGTCCTCCTGGAGGCCGCCACCGAGGCCGACCGCGACGCCCTGGAGCAGCTCGCCGCGGACGCCGGATTCGCCGCCGAGGACTGGTCCTCGTCGGTCCGGCTGCTCTGTCGCGCCTGTTCCGAGTCGACGATGCCCAGCGCCGAGGGCGAGGGCGAGCATCTCGACCCCCACGACCACAGCGAACCGGGCCACCCCGGCCCCCTCGGCCACCGCTCGCCCGGCGAGCTCTGGGTCCCCGAACGGGAGTGCGGGATCGCCGCGCCCGTCGGCCTGGTCCGCGGGCTTCTCGACGGCTGGGTGGCGGACAGCCCGGACAGCCGCGAGTGGCGGGATCTCGAAGAGGTCTGCTGATCCGCCCGGATCATGCCCTTAGGCTGTACGGGACCATCGACTGGGGTTCTGAGGAAGGCGTGCGGCGGAATGGCGCAGCAGGAGACTGACGAGCAGATCAACGACGGTTTCGTCGTCGACACGGAGGACTGCGAGGCGCGTGAGCTCGCGTACCGCGAGCGCGGCACGGCGCGCCCGATCACGGTCGTCGGCAACCCGGTGCTCCACAAGGAGTGCAAGGACGTCACCGACTTCGGCGACGAGCTCGCGGCGCTGATCGACGACATGTTCGCCAGCCAGAAGGCGGCCGAGGGCGTGGGCCTCGCCGCGAACCAGATCGGTGTGGACCTCAAGGTCTTCGTCTACGACTGCCCCGACGACGAGGGCGTGCGACACACCGGTGTCGTCGTCAACCCGGTCCTCCAGGACCTGCCGGCCGACCGCCGCATCCTGGACGACTCCAACGAGGGCTGCCTGTCGGTCCCGACCGCGTACGCCTCGCTGGCCCGCCCGGACTACGCCGAGGTCCACGGCCAGGACGCGCAGGGCAACCCGATCAAGGTCCGCGGCACCGGCTACTTCGCCCGCTGCCTGCAGCACGAGACGGACCACCTGTACGGCTACCTGTACATCGACCGCCTCTCCAAGCGGGACCGCAAGGACGCGCTGCGCCAGATGGAAGAGGGCACCCCGCGCTACGAGACCGTCCCGAACGCCTGATCTCGTTCCCGTACGCGTGCATGACGAAGGGCCCCGCTCCCCCGGAGCGGGGCCCTTCGTCATCTACGGGCGGGGACCTAGAAGTCCTCGTCCAGGTCCACCGAACCCTCGACCGCGACCTGGTACGCGGACGGACGGCGCTCGAAGAAGTTCGTCAGCTCCTGGACGCCCTGGAGCTCCATGAACGCGAACGGGTTCTCGGAGCCGTAGACCGGGGCGAAGCCCAGGCGCTGGAGGCGCTGGTCGGCGACGCACTGGAGGTACTCGCGCATCGACTCGGTGTTCATGCCCGGCAGCCCCTCGCCGCAGAGGTCGCGGCCGAACTGCAGCTCCGCCTCGACGGCCTCCTTCAGCATGTCGGTGACCTGCTGCCGAAGCGCGTCGTCGAAGAGCTCGGGCTCCTCCTTGCGGACGGTGTCCACGACCTCGAAGGCGAAGTTCATGTGCATCGTCTCGTCGCGGAACACCCAGTTGGTGCCGGTCGCGAGACCGTGCAGCAGACCGCGGGACCGGAACCAGTACACGTAGGCGAAGGCACCGTAGAAGAACAGGCCCTCGATGCACGCGGCGAAGCAGATCAGGTTCAGCAGGAAGCGGCGGCGGTCGGCCTGGGTCTCCAGCCGGTCGATCTTCTCGACCGAGTCCATCCACTTGAAGCAGAACTGAGCCTTCTCGCGGATGGAGGGGATGTTCTCGACGGCGGCGAACGCGGCCGCGCGGTCCTCCGGGTTGGGCAGGTAGGTGTCGAGCAGCGTCAGATAGAACTGGACGTGCACGGCCTCCTCGAACAGCTGGCGCGACAGGTACAGCCGCGCCTCGGGGGAGTTGATGTGCTTGTACAGCGTCAGCACGAGGTTGTTGGCGACGATCGAGTCGCCGGTCGCGAAGAACGCGACCAGACGGCCGATCATGTGCTGCTCACCCGGCGTCAGCTTGGCGAGGTCGGCGACGTCCGAGTGGAGGTCGACCTCCTCCACCGTCCAGGTGTTCTTGATCGCGTCCCGGTAGCGCTCGTAGAAGTCCGGGTAGCGCATGGGACGGAGAGTCAGCTCGAAGCCCGGGTCGAGGAGGTTCTTCTGTTCGTTGGAGCTCATCACTGGCAGGCCTCGCAGGACTCGGGGTTCTCAAGGGAGCAGGCGACGGCGTCGGGGTCGGCGACCTGCTGGACGGGGATGGTGGCGGCGGTGGGCGCCGCGGCCTGGGCCGCGCGGGCGATCCGCGTCGCCGGGCGGGAGCGCAGGTAGTACGTCGTCTTCAGGCCCTGCTTCCAGGCGTACGCGTACATCGACGACAGCTTGCCGATCGTCGGCGTCTCCAGGAACAGGTTCAGGGACTGCGACTGGTCCAGGAACGGCGTACGGGCCGCCGCCATGTCGATCAGGCCGCGCTGCGGGATCTCCCACGCCGTCCGGTACAGCTCGCGCACCTCGGCCGGGACCCAGGTGAAGCCGGCCACCGAGCCGTTGGACTCGCGCAGCGCCTCACGGGTCTGCGCGTCCCACACGCCGAGCTTCTTCAGCTCGTCGACCAGGTACGAGTTGACCTGGAGGAACTCGCCCGAGAGCGTCTCGCGCTTGAACAGGTTGGAGACCTGCGGCTCGATGCACTCGTACACGCCCGCGATCGAGGCGATGGTCGCCGTCGGCGCGATGGCGAGCAGGAGGCTGTTGCGCATCCCGACGGCGGCGATCCGCTCGCGCAGCGCGGCCCAGCGCTCGGGCCAGTTGAGCTCGACGTCGTAGTGGTCCGGGTGCAGGACACCGCGGGCCGTGCGGGTCTTGTCCCAGGCCGGCACCGGGCCGTTGCGCTCGGCGAGGTCCGCGGACGCCTCGTACGCGGCGAGCATGATCCGCTCGGCGATCCGGGTGGACAGCGCGCGCGCCTCGGGGGAGTCGAAGGGCAGCTTCAGCTGGAAGAAGACGTCCTGGAGGCCCATCGCGCCCAGGCCCACCGGGCGCCAGCGGGCGTTGGAGTTGCCGGCCTGCTCGGTCGGGTAGAAGTTGATGTCCACGACCCGGTCGAGGAACGTGACGGCCGTACGGACGGTCGCGTCGAGCCGCTCCCAGTCGATGGAGCCGTTCAGGACGAAGGCGCCGAGGTTGACCGAGCCCAGGTTGCAGACCGCCGTCTCGCCGTCGTCCGTGACCTCCAGGATCTCCGTGCAGAGGTTGGAGGAGTGGACCGTGTGGCCCGGCTCGGTGGTCTGGTTGGCCGTACGGTTCGAGGCGTCCTTGAACGTCATCCAGCCGTTGCCGGTCTGGGCCAGGGTCCGCATCATCCGGCCGTACAGGTCACGGGCCGGCATGGTCTTGCGGGCCAGGCCCTTCGCCTCGGCGGCCCGGTACGCGGCGTCGAACTCGTCGCCCCACAGGTCGACCAGCTCGGGCACGTCGGCCGGGGAGAACAGCGACCAGTCGGCGTCCGCGTTGACCCGGCGCATGAACTCGTCCGGGATCCAGTGCGCGAGGTTCAGGTTGTGCGTACGCCGGGCGTCCTCACCGGTGTTGTCGCGCAGCTCCAGGAACTCCTCGATGTCCGCGTGCCAGGTCTCCAGGTAGACCGCGGCCGCGCCCTTGCGCCGGCCGCCCTGGTTCACGGCGGCGACGGAGGCGTCGAGCGTCTTCAGGAACGGCACGATGCCGTTGGAGTGCCCGTTGGTGCCGCGGATCAGCGAACCGCGGGCACGGATGCGGGAGTACGAGAGCCCGATGCCGCCGGCGTGCTTCGAGAGCCGGGCCACCTGGTGGTAGCGGTCGTAGATCGAGTCCAGCTCGTCCAGCGGGGAGTCCAGCAGATAGCAGGAGGACATCTGCGGGTGGCGGGTGCCGGAGTTGAAGAGCGTGGGGGAGGAGGGCAGGTAGTCGAGCCGGCTCATCAGCCCGTACAGCGCCGTGACCTCGTCCAGCGCGCGGGTGGAGTCGTCCTCTGCCAGACCGCAGGCGACGCGCAGCATGAAGTGCTGCGGGGTCTCGATCACCTTGCGGGTGATCGGGTGGCGCAGCAGGTAGCGGGAGAAGAGGGTGCGCAGACCGAAGTAGCCGAAGCGGTCGTCCGCTTCCGCGTCGATGAGCGAGTCGAGGCGCTCGGCGTGCAGCCGGACGAACTCGGCGGTGCGGTCGGCGATCAGGCCCTCGTGGTGACCGACGGCGACCGAGGCGGAGAAGGAGTACGCGCCCTGTCCGGCCGCCTCGTCCGCGATGGTGATCGTCAGGAGCCGGGCGGCGAGCCGGGAGTACGCCGGGTCCTCGGCGATCAGACCGGCGGCCGCCTCCGTGGCCAGCTCGCGCAGCTCGGCCTCGTCCGAACCGGCGTTGCGGCCGCGGAGCGCGGCGGCGGCGACCTTGCCGGGGTCGGTGTCGGGGAGATCGGTGGTGAGGTCGGTCAGGGTCCGCAGAAGTACGGTCCCGGGTCCGTCGCTCTCGATCGCTGCGGCCGGATCGGCGGGCGCGATGGTCACGTGGGGGCTCTCCCTCGCTCGGCTCGGGGCCGGCGGGGGAAGGCGGGCGGCGGCGCGCCCGTACGCAGGGCAGCGCCGCGCCGCGGCCCACTCCGCGAGGCCCGGACGTCTGTGCACCCGGAACGGAAGGACCGGGCGCGCTGTCCACAGGTCTTCGGACTCGGCCGGCGTGCAAGCACACAGAAACCACACCGTTGCGGGACAGTTCCGGATTTGCACCGGATTCCCCTGCGAGGACAGCGAGCAAGAGCATACATGTGGGGGGCGCTCCTCGAAGCACCCCCCACATGTTGTGTCGTTGGCGGCTCAGAGCTCCAAGCCGTATGTGTACAGGGGATCCATGTCGGCCAGCGGCTTCCAGTCCCGTTCGGGGGTACGGACGAAGCCCATCCGCTCGTAGATCCGGTGCGCGGAGGCCATGTTCGACTGGGTGGAGAGCACCAGCCGCCGGCATCCCGGGGTCTCCCTGGCCCGCTCCACACAGAACCGTACGAGCGCCTCGCCGACGCCCCGGCCCCGCGCGTCCTTCGCCACGGCGAGCATCCGGAACTCGGCCTCGCCCTCGGCCGCGATGTCGGCCCACTCCCCGCCGCCCATGGCGAAGGTCACGCCGCCGAGCACCGTGCCGGCGCGGTCCACCGCCACCAGCACCTCCGCCTCGGCGTCCCGCCTGGCCACGTCCCGCAGCAGATGCAGATAGGCGTCGTCCTCGCCGAAGTCGAGGTGTCCGTCGTCGAGAAAGGCGCGCGCGGTGACCTCGCCGAGAGCCTCGTACTCCTCGGGCCGTACCGCCCTGATGGTGAAGTCCATGGGTGCAGTCTGCCTCCGGTCCACGGCGAAGGGCCCGGGATTTCCTCTCGGAGATCCCGGGCCCTCGCGTGTACCGGAAGGTCAGTGACCGGCGCCGACCTTGGGGAGGGGCTTGACGCCCGAGTCGCCCGCGTCCGCCGTGTAGTCCGACGGGGACGTCTCGTCCACGCCCTCGGGCGCCTTGACGGCCTTCAGGACGAAGGTCAGGACGACGGTGACGATCACGTTGATCACGAAGGCGGTGAGACCGATGTAGCCGATCTCGCCGATGCCCGGGATCTCGGCGGACGAGCCGCCGAAGTGCTTCTGGGTCGGGCTGGCCACGCCGTACGCCGCCGCGGTGCCGTAGACCATGCCGACGGCCCAGCCGGCCAGCAGCGCCCAGCGGTGGAACCAGCGGGTGAACAGACCGCCGACGAGCGCCGGGAGGGTCTGCAGGATCCAGATGCCACCGAGCAGCTGGAAGTTGATCGCCACCGTCTTGTCCATGGTGAGGACGAAGGCCAGCGCGCCGACCTTCACCAGGAGCGACACCAGCTTGGACACCTTGGTCTCCTGCTCCGGAGTGGCGTCCGGCTTCAGGAAGTCCTTGTAGATGTTGCGGGTGAAGAGGTTGGCGGCGGCGATCGACATGATCGCGGCGGGCACCAGCGCGCCGATGCCGATGGCGGCGAAGGCCACGCCCGCGAACCAGTCCGGGAACATGTTCTCGAACAGCTGCGGGATCGCGAGCTGGCCGTTGGTCACCTTCACACCGGCGGCGATCGCCATGAAGCCGAGCAGCGCCAGCAGGCCCAGCATCAGCGAGTACAGCGGCAGGATCGTGGTGTTGCGGCGGATCACGTCACGGCTGCGCGAGGAGAGCGTCGCCGTGATCGAGTGCGGGTACATGAAGAGCGCGAGCGCCGAGCCGAGCGCGAGCGTCGCGTAGCCCCACTGGCCCATCTCGCCGGGCACCAGCGCGCCGCGCGGCTTGTCGGTGGCCGGGTTGATCGTCGCGTACGCCTCGCCGGCCTTGGCGAAGATCTCGTCGAAGCCGCCCAGCTTGATCGGGATGTAGATGATCGCCACCGCGATGACGATGTAGATCAGCGTGTCCTTGACGAAGGCGATGAGCGCCGGGGCGCGCAGACCCGAGGAGTAGGTGTACGCGGCGAGGACGCCGAAGGCGATGAGCAGCGGCAGGTCCTTGATGAACCAGTGCGTGTTCTCGCCGCCGCCCACGCCCATCACGTCCAGGACGGCCTGGATGCCGACCAGCTGGAGCGCGATGTACGGCATGGTGGCGAGGATGCCGGTGACGGCGACCGCGAGCGACAGGCCCTTGGAGCCGAAGCGGCCCCGGACGAAGTCGGAGGTGGTGACGTAGCCGTGCTTGTGCGACACCGACCAGAGGCGGGGCAGGAAGGTGAAGATCAGCGGGTACACGAGGATCGTGTACGGGACGGCGAAGAAGCCGGCCGCGCCCGCCGCGTAGATGGCCGCCGGGACGGCGACGAAGGTGTACGCGGTGTAGAGGTCGCCGCCGAGCAGGAACCAGGTCACCCAGGTGCCGAACGAGCGGCCGCCCAGGCCCCATTCGTCGAGGCTGTTCTCGTTCTCGGCTCTGCGCCAGCGCGAGGCGAGGAATCCCATGACCGTGACGGCCAGGAAGAAGAAGATGAAGACGGCGAGTGCGACGCCGTTCACGCCGTCCTTCACTTCGACGCACCTTCCTTGCGGGCGCGCTGGTCACGCTGCCACAGCTTGTAAGCGATCATGGTCAGCACGGTCGAGATGACGACCCAGGCCATCTGGTACCAGTAGAAGAACGGGATGCCGGCGAAGGTCGGTTCGACCTTCGCGTACGAGCTCACCCAGAGCATCGCCACGAATGGCGCGATCAGACAGAGCGCGACCACCACACGGACCGGTGTGACGACCGGTTGTTTCCCTTGTGTCACTTCAGACATACGGCGACTCCGTCCCCTCGCTGAACTCCATGGATCGCATGGATCACCTGCGTAATGCGCGTGAAATCTAGGGGACTGTTTCGCTCCATGGAACCCCCGTCCGAATAACGGACGGGTGTCGATCTGTGCGGACCAGCGGAGACGACAAGGCCCCGACACTCCTCACGGATGTGCCGGGGCATCGGTTCACGCCGAAGTGGCGCTTTCCGTTCAGCCGTTGGGCCGCTGAAGCCTTGCCACGAACTTGTACCGGTCGCCGCGGTAGACCGAGCGCACCCACTCGACCGGCTCGCCCTGCGCGTCCAGCGAGTGGCGGGAGAGCATCAGCATCGGCAGGCCCACGTCCGTACCGAGCAGACCGGCCTCGCGCGGGGTGGCGAGGGAGGTCTCGATGGTCTCCTCGGCCTCGGCCAGATGGACGTCGTAGACCTCGGCGAGCGCCGTGTAGAGCGAGGTGTACTTCACCAGCGAACGCCGGAGCGCCGGGAAGCGCTTGGCGGACAGGTGCGTGGTCTCGATCGCCATCGGCTCGCCGCTCGCGAGGCGCAGCCGCTCGATCCGCAGCACGCGCCCGCCGGGCGAGATGTCGAGCAGCCCGGCGAGGGTGTCGTCGGCGGTGACGTACCCGATGTCGAGCAGCTGCGAGGTGGGCTCGAGGCCCTGGGCGCGCATGTCCTCGGTGTACGAGGTGAGCTGGAGCGCCTGCGAGACCTTGGGCTTGGCCACGAAGGTGCCCTTGCCCTGGATGCGTTCCAGCCGGCCCTCGACGACCAGCTCCTGCAGTGCCTGGCGCACGGTGGTGCGCGAGGTGTCGAACTCCGCGGCAAGGGTTCGCTCCGGCGGGACCGGTGTGCCGGGCGGCAGGGTCTCCGTCATGTCGAGCAAATGCCGCTTCAGTCGGTAGTACTTGGGTACGCGCGCGGTGCGGGTGGTGACCCCGCTGTCTTTCTCCGTACTGCCCGCGTCCGTGGCCATGGCCCGCCTTCCCGACTCCTGTGCTGCTGCCGTCACCGGCTCCTCCGTCTGTCGCGGCTCACATGGTGGCACGGACCGGTCACGGGTCGTCGCCCTCCCTCAGGTGTCGGTCCGATAACGGACGCGACTGCCCTTCTTATACACCCTTGACACCCCTAAAGGTCTAGGCCAAGCTCCGGGTACTGGTCTAAACCATTAAAGACCAGGTCCCAGCCCCACGAGCACTACTCGACGTATGTCTTCGCGCGGTGGGGGGGTTGCAGGCATCCCTGAGGAGGGTGGCGTGAAGCGCAAGCTCATCGCGGCGATCGGCGTCGCGGGCATCATGGTCGGTATCGCGGCATGCGGTTCGGACAAGAGCGGGGACAACGCCGGCGGAGACGCCAAGGAGCTCACCGTCTGGCTGACGGTCGACGCCCAGAACAACTGGCCCGACCTGGTCAAGGCCGCGGACGACGCGGTCACCAAGAAGCACCCGGGCGTCAAGATCAAGCACGAGTACTACGGCTGGCCGGACAAGAACACCAAGCTCGACGCGGTGCTCGCCACGGACAAGGCCCCGGACGTTGTCGAGATGGGCAACTCCGAGATGATCAGCTACATGGCCAAGGGTGCCTTCGCCGAGGTCGACGCGTCGAAGTTCGAGAACTCGGACAAGTGGCTCGACGCCCTCAAGGACTCGGTCACCTACAACGGCAAGACCTACGGTGTCCCCTACTACGCCGGTGGCCGCGTGGGCACCTGGCGCAAGGACATCGCCGCGGAGGTCGGCGTCAAGGCCGCCCCGAAGAGCTGGGCCGAGCTGACCGCCGCGCTCGACGCCATCCAGAAGAAGAAGGGCGACAAGTTCAGCGCCTGGTACCAGCCGTCGCCCGACTGGTACGCCGCGATGTCCTTCGTCTTCGAGGCCGGCGGCTCCATCGCCAAGCAGGACGGCGAGACCTGGAAGGCGAACCTGTCCTCGCCGGAGTCCGTCAAGGGCCTCAACGAGTACAAGACCATCCTCGACAAGTACATGCACGGCGACAAGACCAAGGACGAGGCCGACCGCCCGGTCGTCTACGGCCAGGGCAACGCCGCCACCATGTTCGCCGCGGGCTGGGAGGGCGCCACCGCCGCCGACCCGAAGAGCGACAAGGTCGGCGGGCTGAAGGACAAGCTCGAGAACTTCGTGATGCCCGGCCCGTCCGGCAAGAACCTCCCGGTCTTCCTCGGCGGCTCCGACCTGGCCATCCCGGTCAAGTCCAAGGCCCAGGGCCTCGCGGCCGAGTGGATCAACGCCTTCACCGGCGCCGAGGGCCAGAAGGGCCTCGTCGCCAAGGGCAACCTGCCCAACAACAAGGCGGACCTCGCCCCGCTGAAGAACGACCCGGCCACCACGGTCGCCGCCACGGCCGCCGAGTCCAGCTGGTTCGTCCCGACCGCTCCGGGCTGGGGTCAGGTCGAGAAGGCCCAGATCCTCAAGACGATGCTGATCGACATCGCCAACGGCAAGAAGTCGGTCGAGGCCGCCGCCAAGGACGCGGACGCCGCGATCGACAAGGTCATCAACACCAAGTGACCTACGAGCAGGGCCCCGTCGGTCACGACGACGGGGCCCTGCTTCCCGTACCACGAGAGGGATCGCTGAGGAGCACGGGATGAGTGCCGCAGACACAACCACCGCGAAGGTGCCGCCGGTGCGGCAATCGCCACCATCCGGCCCGGGGGCCGGTGCCCCGAAGCCGGGGAAGAAGCCCACCAACGGCGGAGGCGGAGTCCCCTGGCTCCTGCTCGCGCCGTGCCTGCTCGTCCTGCTCCTGGTGCTCGGCTATCCGCTCGTGCGCCTGGTCACCCTCTCCTTCCAGCACTTCGGACAACCGCAGCTCTGGGGTTTCCAGGAGGCGGAGTCGGCCGGCTTCTCCAACTTCGCCAAGATCCTCGGCGAGAGCGAGTTCTGGACCGTCGTCCTGCGCACCGTGATCTTCACGGTCGGCGCGGTCGTCCTCACCATGGTCCTCGGCATGATGATCGCGCTGCTGCTGCAGAAGGTCTCCGGCTGGGTGAAGGCCCTCATCAACATCGTGCTCGTGGCGAGCTGGGGCATGCCCATCATCGTCGCGACCGCCATCTTCAAGTGGCTCTTCGACGCCGACTACGGCGTGCTCAACTGGCTGCTGAGCAGGCTGCCCGGCGTCGACATGATCGGCCACAACTGGTTCGCCAGCGGGCCGCAGGGCCTCGCCGTGATCATGCTGCTCGTCGTCTGGGGCGCGGTGCCCTTCGTCGTCATCACCCTGAGCGCCGGCCTGACCCAGGTCCCCAAGGAGCTCGAAGAGGCAGCGCGTCTCGACGGCGCCGGAGCCTGGGGCGTCTTCCGCTTCGTCACCCTGCCCATCCTCAAGCCGATCATCGTCATGCTGACGACGCTCTCGGTGATCTGGGACATGGGTGTCTTCCCGCAGGTCTACGTGATGCGCAACGGCCACCCCGAGGCGGAGTTCCAGCTGCTCACCACGTACTCGTTCGACAAGGCGTTCGTCGTCAACGACTACGGCACCGGCTCCGCGATCGCGCTCGTCACGGTCGTCCTGCTGCTCGGAGTGGTCGCCGTGTACATGCGTCAGATGCTCAAGATCGGAGAGGTGGAGTGACCACGACCACCGCGGCCCCCGCCGTCACCCGCCGCCGCACGTCCAAGCTCGGCTGGAACCTGCTCGGTCTCCTCGTCTTCGTCGTCGTCGGCTTCCCCGTCTACTGGATGGTGAACACGGCCCTGAAGCCGGCCAAGGACGCCATCGACCCCAACCCGCACTTCTTCCCGACCACGTTCACGGTCGAGAACTTCAAGCGCGCGCTGGAGATCGCCGACTTCTGGGGCCCGGTCACCCGCAGCCTCGTCGTCTCGTCCGTGGTCGTCGTCATCGGCATAGTCGTCGGGATGCTGGCGGCGCTCGCCATCTCCCGCTTCGCCTTCCGCGGCCGCAAGATCGTGATCGTCGGCATCCTCGCCGTCCAGATGGTCCCGCTCGTGGCGATGATCATCCCGGTCTTCCTCATGCTGAACGACCTCGGTCAGTACGACAGGCTCACCGGCCTGATCATCACGTACCTGACCTTCATCCTCCCCTTCACGGTGTGGACGCTGCGCGGCTTCATCGTCAACATCCCCAAGGAGCTGGAGGAGGCGGCCCAGGTCGACGGCTGCACCCGCACCGGCGCCTTCATCCGGGTCGTCTTCCCGCTGCTCGCCCCGGGCATGGTAGCCACCTCCGTCTACGGCTTCATCCAGGCGTGGAACGAGTACCTGTACGCGCTGATGCTGATGAGCCAGCAGAACCAGACGGCCACCGTCTGGCTCTCCAACTTCATCACGAAGAACGGCACGGAGTACGCCCCGATGATGGCGGGCTCCACCATGATGGCCGTCCCCATCGTGATCCTCTTCCTCCTCGTCCAGCGCAAGATGGCCGCCGGCCTGACGGCCGGCGCGGTGAAGGGATAACGCCGCCCATGACCACACTCGTACGCGCCTCGGACACCCTGACCCGCGACGCGCTCACCGTCCTCCAGCCCGGTTTCGTCGGCACGACGGCGCCCGACTGGCTGCTCCGCAGGATCGGCGAGGGACTCTCCTCCGTCGGCCTGTTCGGCCGGAACATCGCCTCCCCCGAGCAGCTCGCCCTGCTCACCGCGCAGCTGCGGGCCGAACGGGACGACGTCCTCGTCGCCATCGACGAGGAGGGCGGGGACGTCACCCGCCTGGAGGTCCGCAACGGCTCCTCCTTCCCCGGCAACTACGCCCTCGGCTCCGTCGACGACGTGGACCTCACCCGCGCCGTGGCCGAGGAGCTCGGCCGCCGGCTCGCCGCGTGCGGGGTCGACCTCAACTGGGCGCCCTCGGCCGATGTGAACTCCAACGCCGACAACCCGGTCATCGGCGTCCGGTCCTTCGGTCCGGGCCCCGAGCTGGTCGCCCGGCACACCGTGGCGTACGTCGAGGGCCTCCAGGCCGTCGGTGTCGCCGCCTGCACCAAGCACTTCCCCGGGCACGGCGACACCAACGTGGACTCCCACCACGCGATGCCCCGGATCGATGTGGATCTGGACACACTGCACGCCCGTGAGCTGGTACCTTTCCGCGCCGCCATCGCGGCGGGTACCAAAGCGGTGATGAGCGCGCATATCCTGCTCTCCGCGCTCGACCCGGACCGTCCGGCGACCTTGAGCCCGCAGATCCTGACCGGTCTGCTGCGCAAGGAGCTGGGCTTCGACGGGCTGATCGTCACCGATGGCATGGAGATGCAGGCCATCGCGTCGACGTACGGCATCGAGCGCGGATCCGTCCTCGCGATCGCCGCGGGCGCCGACGCCATCTGCGTCGGCGGCGGGCTGGCCGACGAGGACACCGTACTGCGACTGCGCGACGCGCTGGTCGACGCGGTACGAACCGGTGAGCTGTCCGAGGAGCGACTGGCGGACGCCGCGGCGCGTGTACGCGCCCTGGCGGCCTGGACCCAGGCGCACCGGGCCAGGGGGGCTGTATCGGGGCCGGGCGCGGCAGTGCAGGAGGGGACCGCGCCCGGCACCGAGATCGGACTGGTCGCCGCCCGCCGGGCCGTCAGGACGACGGGTGAGCGGCCGTACACCCCCATGACCGCTGCCCCCTATGTCGCCGCCTTCACGCCGGTCGCCAACATCGCGGTCGGTGACGAGACACCGTGGGGTGTCGCGGCGGAGCTGGAGCGGCTGCTGCCGGGCACCGAGACGGGCGCCTACGACCAGCCGGCCGTGGGCGAGGTCCTCGCCGCCGCGGGGGAGCGACGGATCGTCGCGGTCGTACGGGACGCCCACCGGTACCCGTGGATGACCGAGGCCCTGGACGCCCTCCTCGCGGCCCGGCCGGACACGGTCGTGGTGGAGATGGGCCTGAACGAGGCGGAGCCCCGCGGAGCCCTCCACATCGCCACGCACGGTGCGGCCCGGGTCTGTGGCCGCGCGGCGGCGGAGGCCATCGCCGGACTCTGAGAACGGCACGAGAGGGGCCCGGCACCTGGTTCAGGTGCCGGGCCCTTCGTCGTGGCGGGCGAGGCCCTAGATGCCCTGCCAGGAGGGCTTGTTGGCGAAGGTGTGGCGGAAGTAGTCCGCGAGCTTCAGTTTGGACGCGGCGGCCTCGTCCACGACGACCGTGGCGTGCGGGTGCAGCTGCAGTGCCGAGGCCGGTACGAGCGCGGCGACCGGGCCCTCGACGGTCTGGGCGACGGCGTCCGCCTTGCCCTCGCCGGTGGCCAGGAGGACCAGGTGGCGGGCCTCCAGGATGGTGCCGATGCCCTGGGTGATGACGTGGTGCGGCACCTGCTCGATGTCGTTGTGGAAGAAGCGCGCGTTGTCGACCCGGGTCTGCTCGGTGAGCGTCTTGATCCGCGTCCGGGAGGCGAGCGAGGAGCACGGCTCGTTGAAGCCGATGTGTCCGTCGGTCCCGATCCCGAGGATCTGCAGGTCCACACCGCCGGCGTCCCGCAGGGCCCGGTCGTAGGCCTCGCAGGCCGCCTGGACGTCCTCAGCGGCGCCGTCCGGCCCCATGAAGGCGTCCTGGGAGAGCCCGAGCGGCTCCACGACCTGGCGCAGCACGGTGGAGCGGTACGACTCCGGGTGCCCGGTGGGCAGTCCGACGTACTCGTCCAGCTGCGCGATCCGGGCACCCGAGGCGTCCACGGAACCGGCCTTGACCTGGGCGATCAGGGCCTCGTAGATGGGCAGCGGAGTCGAACCCGTGGCAACGCCGAGCAGGGCGTCGGGCTTGCGACGCAGAAGGCCGGCGATGCCGTCCGCGATGAGCTCTCCGCCTGCCGTGGCGTCCGGGACGATGACAACTTCCACGCTTTGCCTGCCGATCTGGTGAGGGGCTGGTGAGGGGCCTGGTGGTATAGACCAATCAAACCTCAATCTAGCAGAGCGAAAGCCGTCCGCTCAGGCCGTTCCGGTCGGTGGACGGTGCCATCCCCATGGTCGAACGGGGCGACCCGCGCAGCCACCTGAGTCCCGTCCCCGGTCAGGCGATCGACCCTCCCGTGGCGTCGATCCACTGGCCCGTCACCCAGCGCCCGTCGTGCGAGGCCAGGAAGGCAACCACATCGGCTATGTCCGCCGGTGTGCCGACCGCTCCTAGTGCCGACAGCGCCGCCGCGCCCGCCCACGCCTCCTCGTTCCCCCGCAGCCAGTCCGCGTTGACGTCCGTGTCCACGATCCCCGGCGCCACCGCGTTCACCGTGATGCCCCGGGCGCCCAGCACCTTGGACAGATAGCGCGTGAAGGTGTCCAGGGCGCTCTTGGACATCGCGTAGGCGATCAGCTCCGGCATCATCGCGGCGTGGCTCAGCCCGGTGGAGATGTTGACGATCCGGCCCCCGTCGCGCAGGCGCTCGGCACCCTGTTGCGCCAGGAAGAACGGGGCCTTCGTGTTCACCGCGAAGAGCCGGTCGTACTCCGTCTCGTCGATCGCGGAGAAGGGCCGCGAGGCCCCGATCCCCGCGTTGTTGACGAGGATGTCGAGCCCTTCCGTATGGGCGTCGAACCGTGCCCACAGCGCCGCCGCGTCCCCCGGTACCCCCAGCTCCTGGCCGATCGCGAACGCCTCGCCGCCGGCCGCCTCGATCGCCGAGACCGTCTCCTTCGCCGCCGCCTCGTTGGCCCCGTAGTGCACCGCGACCCGGGCGCCGTCCCGCCCGAGCCGCTCCGCGATACCTCGCCCGATTCCCCGGCCGCCGCCCGTGACCAGTGCCGTCTTCCCCTTGAGCGCACCCATCGGACGCCCCCCTAATTTCATAGTGGTCGTTACAGAAAGAACCGTAGCATCGTTTCGTAACGGCCGCTATAGAATGTGTCCCCATGACGACCAAACAGCGTGGCCGCCCCCGCTCCTTCGATCGCCTCACGGCGCTGGAGCAGGCCACGATGGCGTTCTGGGAGCACGGGTACGAGACCACCTCCGTCTCCGACCTCACCCGCGCCATGGGTATCAGCGCGCCCAGCCTCTACGCGGCCTTCGGTGACAAGAAGGCCCTGTTCGAGGAGGTCGTGCAGGCGTACGCCGTCAGCTACGGCGCGTACGGCGGCCTGGCCTTCGAGGAGGAGCCGACGGCGCGCGGCGCCTTCGGTCGGATGCTCGTGGAGGCGGCGGACGTCTTCACCGACCCGTCCCATCCGCGCGGCTGCCTGATGATCTCCGCGGCGATCAACTGCTCGACCCCGGAGGTCGAGGAGGCCCTGCGGGAGCGGCGCAACAGCAATCTGGCGTCGTTCGAGGCCCGGATCCGCCAAGGCGTCGAGGCCGGTGAGCTGCCGGGCGACACCGACGCGGGCGCGCTGGCCCGGCTGTACGGAGCGGTCGTCCAGGGCATGTCCCAGCAGTCCAGGGACGGCGCGACCAGGGCGGAGCTGGAGGCGGTGGCCGAGCTGGCGATGCTGGCCTGGCCGGCGCCGATGCCGGCGAAGGGCTGAAGGGGGCGCGAAGGGCCTCCGGAAAAACCCGCGGGCTACGGCGCCCGACGGGACCCTCAACCCGTCCGGCACCGCAGCCCGGAGTTGCCCGGCCGGGGGTGTGCGGTCCCTCGGCCGTATGGGAGGTCTCGGCGCAGTCAGGGCAGAGAGCGCCGGGTACCTCGTCCACCCTCCTGTGCGGGGAGGGCGGAGGTCTTCATGGAAACTGGTGCACAGTCATTGTGGACTAGACCATTCTCGTCTGTCCATCCACATGCGCACGGTGTTTCCCGGCCCATCCTCCAACACGAACGCCGGGAGATCCAGGTTCATCGTGTCTCAATTCCGCAGGTACGCTCGCACCTGTGCCCTCCATGAACGACCTCGTCCGCCAGCACACCGCTCTGAGTGAGTCCGACCTCGAGTGGCTCCACCTGCTGGTCTCGGAGTGGCAGCTGCTCTCCGACCTCTCCTTCGCGGACCTCGTCCTCTGGGTCCCCACCCTCGACGGCACGCGGTACGTCTCCGTGGCCCAGATGAGGCCCAACACCGGCCCCACCTCCTATCAGGACGACATGGTCGGCCATCTCGTTCCGCGCGGCCGCCGTCCCCTCCTGGACGCCGCCCTCGACGAGGGCCGGATCGTGCGCGAGGGCGACCCCGAGTGGCGCGAGGAGGTCCCCGTACGGGTCGAGTCCATCCCCGTGCGCCGAGAGGGCCGGGTCCTCGGCGTCATCGCCCGCAACACCAACCTGCTCACCGTGCGCACCCCGTCCCGGCTGGAGCTCACGTACCTCCAGTCCGCCTCCGACCTGGCCCAGATGATCGCCGCCGGCAGCTTCCCCTTCCCCGGCGAAGCGGTCGACATGGACGCCTCGCCGCGCGCCGGCGACGGCCTGATCCGACTCGACGCCGACGGCATCGTCCAGTACGCCTCGCCCAACGCACTCTCCGCGTACCACCGGCTCGGCCTCGCCGCCGACCTCGTCGGTCAGCACCTCGGCCAGATCACCGCCGAACTCGCCCCCTCCCGCGGTCCCGTCGACGAGGCCCTGGTCAAACTGGCCTCCGGCTACGCCCCCCGCGAGGCCGAGGTCGAGGGCAACGGCGGTGTGATCCAGCTGCGGGCGATCCCGCTCAAGCCCAAGGGCACCCGCATCGGTTCGCTCGTCCTGCTCCGCGACGTCACCGAACTGCGTCGTCGTGAGCGTGAGTTGATCACCAAGGACGCGACCATCCGGGAGATCCACCACCGGGTGAAGAACAACCTCCAGACGGTGGCCGCCCTGCTGCGCCTCCAGGCGCGCCGGATGGACTCCGACCGTGGGCGCGAGGCCCTCAACGAGGCGGTGCGCAGGGTCGGTTCGATCGCCATCGTGCACGAGACGCTCTCCCAGAACCTGGACGAGCGCGTGGAGTTCGACGAGATCGCCGACCGCGTGATCGCGATGGTCGCCGAGATCTCGCCGGGCAAGGTGACCTGCCGGCGCAACGGCCGCTTCGGCATCCTGGACGCCGAGGTCGCCACCCCGCTCTCCATGGTCCTCACCGAAGTGCTGCAGAACGCCCTGGAGCACGCGTTCGCGCCGGGGGAGCAGGGCACCGTCGAGGTCACGGCCGTCCGCGGCGAACCCCGCGCCGACGCCCGGCTGCTGATCACCGTCCGGGACGACGGCCGCGGTCTGCCCGAGGGCTTCGACCCGCAGCGCGCCGGCAACCTCGGCCTGCAGATCGTGCGGACCCTGGTCGAGGGGGAGTTGGGCGGCACGTTCGACATGCAGCCGGGCGCGGAGCGCGGGACCAAGGTCGTCCTCGACATCCCCGTACAGCCGCAGAAGTAGGCGCGCGCCCGGGGGAGTCCGCGGGTCGGAAGGGGTGAGCACAGCAGCGAGCCCCGGACCGAGGAGATCGGTCCGGGGCTCGAATGCTGTGGGTTACTGCTGCGCGCTGCGGCTCGGGGGCGGTGATTGCGTACGCGATGTACGCGCCGCTTGCCTCAGGCTTGTCAGGGTGCTCAGGCGCTGGCGTTGCGCGCCCGGTTGCGAGCGGCACGGCGCTTCATCGCGCGGCGCTCGTCCTCGCTGAGGCCACCCCAGACGCCGGAGTCCTGGCCGGACTCGAGCGCCCACTGCAGGCACTGCTCCATGACGGGGCAGCGGCGGCAGACGGCCTTGGCTTCCTCGATCTGCAGCAGCGCAGGACCGGTGTTGCCGATGGGGAAGAACAGCTCGGGGTCTTCCTCACGACAAACGGCGTTGTGACGCCAGTCCATGGCTGCTACCTCTCTTGGTATTACGTGCGGGTTGCTTGTGAATGTGAACGCTTTCACGAATCCCCCCGCAAGGGAAGGGCCGACCGCCAGGTGAACTGGTGTGGTCCTTGGATTGAGGAGGGGTTCTGGCTCTCAGTGGAGGCCGGTCTTGCGGGCCGTCCCGATCGCCAAGAAGAGACTCCCAAACCCCGGGAGCGGATACAACCCCTTCCGGAAAGTTTTTTTTGATTCCTCGGTGTCGGCTAGGTCACAGCCGTACTTCTAAGGGGTGGATGGCAGCCTAAACGTTCGAGTGAAAGGACTTTCGGCCCTTCCACTCACACAATCACACGCAGTGCACGGCGAACGCCTGTGAACGCCACGCTGGTACGCAGTCCGAGGTGGTCTCCGTCCATCTGCAGAGGGAGCGGAACCTTCGAATGCAAGGTGAAGTCGGTCAGGTCGTGCAGAGACAGGGCATGCTTGCCGTGGGGGCCCCGCTCGGGGGACGAAGTGAGCAGCTGGGTGGCGTAGCGGGCCACCGCGGGGGTCGAGAGCCGGCTCAGTCCGAGGACGTCCAGGGCGGTCTCGAAGGATGCCTCCGGGGACGCGTACACCGGGCGATTGCCCAGGTAGGTCCAGGGGGAGGTGTTGCAGATTATCGACAGGACCAGGCCCTCGACCGGGTCCTCCCCGGGGCGGTCCAGGGTGATCGTGCCGTGCCGTCGGTTCGACTCGCCGAGGAACTGGCGGACCACCTGGCGCAGGTACAGCGCGTGGGTCGATCTCTTCCCGCGCTCCCGCTGCTGTTCGACTCGCCCGATGACACTGGCGTCGAAACCGAAGCCGGCGCAGAAGGTGAACCAGCGGGCCGGCACTCCCTCGTCCTCGGTCCCGGGCGCCCCGGACGCGAGCCCGAGGCTCACTGTGCGTGCCCGGCGCTCACGGAGCGCGTCGAGCAGTGCGCCGGTCGCCTCGACGGCGTCGTTGGGCAGCCCCAGCGCGCGGGCGAAGACGTTCGTGGACCCGCCGGGCACCACCGCGAGACCGGGGAGCCGCTCCGGGTCCGGCCCGTTGTGCAGCAGCCCGTTCACGACCTCGTTCACGGTGCCGTCGCCACCCAGGGCGACGACCATGTCGATGTCGTCGGAGTCCGCGGCCCGGCGGCCGAGATCGCGGGCGTGGCCGCGGTACTCGGTGGTGACGGCCTCCAGTTTCATCTCGCTCGCGAGCGCGTGGATGAGGACGTCACGCGTGCGCGCACTGGTGGTGGTGGCTGCCGGATTGACCACGAGAAGTGCGCGCATGGCCGCCAGCGTACCTACCCGGGGGTACCGATCCCAGTCGCGGCCACCTGCCGGACAGCTCCGCAGCGACCCCCGGCTACCCTGCCTGGTATGAGCAGTACGGAGCAGACTCCCCGCCCTGTCCGGTTGACCGCCGCCGCGGCGGTGGCCGGTATCGAGGCCCTCGCGCTGGTGATCGGGGGCGTGTACGTGCTCGTGACCGGACTCACCGGAAACCCCGACAGCCTGACCCAGGCGGTCACCGGCGGGGCGACGCTGATCGCGCTCGGCCTGATCCCGGGGGCGGCGGCACGTGGTCTGCTGCTGCGCCGTGGATGGAGCCGCGGTCCCGCGATCATCACCCAGATCCTGGCCCTGCCCGTCGCCTGGCAGCTCCTCCAGGCGAACAGCGCCATGATCCCCGCGGGCATCGCCCTCGCGGTCCTCGCCGTGACCGGCCTGGTCCTCCTGGTGAACCCGGCGACGACCGAGGCCCTGGGCATCGGCCGTCGCGGCGAGGCGTAACGCCCGCGTCGGGCGTGCGGCGGACCTTCGGCCCGCCGGTGGTGACTACTCCTCCACGAGGAGCTTCTCCCGGAGCTGTGCCAGCGTGCGGGCCAGCAGACGGGAGACGTGCATCTGCGAGATGCCGACCTCCTGCGCGATCTGCGACTGCGTCATGTTGCCGAAGAAGCGCAGCAGCAGGATCCGCTTCTCCCGGGGCGGCAGGTCCTCCAGGAGAGGCTTGAGCGACTCGCGGTACTCGACGCCCTCCAGGGCCTCGTCCTCCGCGCCCAGCGTGTCCGCGACCGCCGGGGACTCGTCGTCCGTGTCCGGGACGTCCAGCGAGAGCGTCGAGTAGGCGTTCGCCGACTCCAGGCCCTCCAGGACCTCCTCCTCCGAGATGCCGAGCCGCTCCGCCAGCTCGTGCACCGTCGGCGAGCGGCCGTGCAGCTGGGAGAGCTCCGCCGTCGCCGTCGTCAGCGAGAGCCGCAGCTCCTGAAGGCGGCGCGGCACCCGGACCGCCCAGCCCTTGTCGCGGAAGTGGCGCTTGATCTCGCCGACGACCGTCGGAGTCGCGTACGTCGAGAACTCGACGCCCCGCTCCGGGTCGAACCGGTCCACCGACTTGATCAGGCCGATCGTGGCGACCTGCGTCAGGTCGTCGAGCGGCTCGCCACGGTTGCGGAAGCGCCGGGCCAGGTGCTCGACCAGCGGCAGATGCATCCGTACCAGCTGATTGCGGAGCTCCGCCTTCTCTGCGGAGCCCTCCGGGAGCTTGCGCAGCTCGATGAAGAGCGCCCGCGCCCCGCTCCGGTCGTGCGGATGCGGAGCCTCACGCGGCTCGTGCGTCTCCGGAGCCTCCGGTGCCTCGTGCGTCTCCGGAGCCTCCGGGGCCTCCGGGGCCTGGTGCGCCGCCGGGCCCTCCTGGGACTCGTGCGTCTCCGGAGCCTCCCGCGGCTCGGAAACCTCGTTGTGCTGGTGCTCGCTCATGTGGACCGCCTGCTCCGTAGCGACCTCGACCTCGACCTCCGGATGCGGCCGCGCCTGCTGCTCAGGGATGCCGGCCGTCGCGTCCCCGCTCCTCACGCCGGGCCTGGCCCCGCGCCGCGCTGTTTGTACAGGCTGATGGAGACCGTACGGTCCTCCGCGACGGACGATTCGACCTTCCCGGCCAGCGCGGAGAGCACGGTCCACGCGAAGGTGTCCCGCTCCGGTGCCCGTCCGTCCGTCGTCGGGGCCGACACCGTCACGTCGAGCGAGTCGTCGACCAGGCGGAAGACGCAGCTCAGTACGGACCCCGGTACGGCCTGCTGGAGCAGGATGGCGCACGCCTCGTCGACCGCGATCCGCAAGTCCTCGATCTCGTCGAGGGTGAAGTCCAAGCGCGCCGCGAGACCGGCCGTGGCCGTACGCAGCACGGACAGGTAGGCACCCGCAGCGGGCAGCCGGACTTCCACGAAGTCCTGGGTCCCGGGCTCGCCTGCGATCTGGGACACCCTCACCTCCAAGGTGGCACAAGCTCATTCGGGGCCCGGGGGGAGAAAGCCCCCCGAACCGGGCGGTGCGCAGTCGGTTGCGCAATCCGCGGTGACGCTATCGCGATCCATACTGCCGTGTCGCCGTGGGCCCTTGGCGGGACCCCGCCCCCGTCTGTCACTCATGGTAAGGCCACGAGTACGGACAGTGGCTAGAGGTCTGCGGGGCCCAATTGCGCGGCGACCGGCAGTCGATCGCCGGGGTGTCGTACCCAGCCCTCAGACGATCGAACCGTCCACGAAGCACCAGCGCCAGCGTTCGTTCCGCTCGAAGGTCCGCATCACGGGGTGCCCGGTGGTCGAGAAGTGCCCTGTCGCGTGCCGCCCCGACGAGGAGTCGCAGCACCCCACGTGTCCGCAGCTGAGGCAGAGCCGCAGCTGGACGGGGTGGGTGCCGTCGGCCAGGCATTCAGGGCAGGTGTCGGTCAGCGGCGCCGGTTCGGGGCGCGGCATTTCGGCAACGTGCGGGCACTCGCTCATGATGGCCAGGTTACGTGGTGGAACGAGACGGGGACGGGGCCGAGGAATGGACGCACTGGAGCTGGTGGGACTCGTCGCGGCCAGTGCCGTGGTGGCGGGCCTGGCCCGCCGGACACCCGTACCGGCGCCGCTGCTCCTGGTGGCCGTCGGCCTCGCGGCGTCGTACGTCCCCGGCGTCCCGGACTACACCCTCGACCCGCACATCGTCCTTCCGCTCATCCTGCCCCCGCTCCTCTACACGGCGGCCGTGGACTCCTCCTACCTCGATCTGCGGGCCAACATCCGGCCCGTCGCCCTGCTCTCGGTCGGGTACGTCCTCTTCGCCACCGTGGCCGTCGGCTGGCTCGCGTACGTGCTCGTCCCGGACCTGCCGCTGACCGCCGCGCTCGTGCTGGGCGCGGTCGTCGCGCCGCCGGACGCGGTCGCGGCGACGGCGATCGCCCGCAAGCTGGGGCTGCCGAACCGGATCACCACCATCCTCCAGGGCGAGTCCCTGGTGAACGACGCCACCGCCATCACGGCCTTCAAGGTCGCGCTCGCCGCGGCGGTCGGGGAGGGCATCAGCTGGGCGGGCGGCTTCGGCGAGTTCGCGCTCGCGGCGATCGGCGGGATCGGCGTCGGTCTCGTCCTGATGGTCCCCATCCACTGGCTGCGCTGCCGGCTCGGCGAGGCCCTGCTGCAGAACACCCTCTCGCTGCTGATCCCCTTCGTCGCCTACGCGGCGGCGGAGGAGGTCGGCGCCTCCGGTGTCCTCGCGGTGGTCGTGGTCGGCCTCTTCCTCGGACACCGCAACTGGCAGGTGGACTTCGCGACCCGCCTCCAGGAGGAGGCCGTGTGGAAGATGGTCGCCTTCATCCTGGAGTCCGCCGTCTTCGCCCTGATCGGGCTGCAACTGCCGTACGTCGTCCAGGGCCTCGGGCGGTACGGGATCGCCGAGGCGATCTGGTACGCCGTCGGCGTGTTCGTCGCGGTGGTCGTGGTCCGGTTCGTCTGGGTCTACCCGGCCACCTTCCTGCCCCGATGGCTCTCCGAGCGCATCAGGGAGCGCGAACCGGGGGTGGACTGGAGGGCGCCGCTGATCGTCGGCTGGGCCGGGATGCGGGGAGTGGTCTCCCTCGCCATCGCCTTCTCGATCCCGGTGATGACGGACGGCGTGGAGTTCCCCGCGCGCAACCTCGTCCTCTTCCTCACCTTCACGACCGTGATCGGGACGCTCGTCGTCCAGGGCCTCACGCTGCCGCCGCTCATCAGGCTCCTGAAGCTGCCGGGCCGCGACACGTACCAGGAGACCCTGGCCGAGGCCCAGGCCCAGAGCGAGGCGTCCCGCGCCGCGGAGGAGCGTCTCGACGCGCTGCTGAGCGACGAGCGCAACGCCCTGCCCGAGCCGCTCGCCGAACGGCTCCGCACGGTCCTTGAACGGCGCCGCAACGCGGTGTGGGAGCGCCTCGGCGCCGTCAACGAGGTCACGGGGGAGACGGTCGACGACACCTACCGGCGGCTGGCCAGGGAGATGATCGAGGCCGAGCGCGAGGTCTTCGTGCGGCTCCGGGACGAGCGCGGCATCGACGACGAGATGATGCGCACCCTGCTGCGCCGACTGGATCTCGAGGAGGCGGCGGCCTACCGCGAGGAGACCGGCTGAGGTCAGGACGGGCTGCCCGTGACCACCGCGGCGACGGTCGTTCCCGGGGCGAACGCGCCCTCCTCGGCCAGCACGACAAGGCCGTGGAGCATTTTGGCCACATACAGTCGCTCGACGGCGAGTCCATGCCGCTCTTCGAAGTCCCGCGCGAACGCGTCGAGGACGGGGGTCGTACGGGCGTAACCGCCGCCGTGGAAGCGCTCGTCGAGGCTCCAGTCGCCGCGAGGACCGCCGAAGGCGGCGCGTTGGAGGGCGCGTACCTCGTCGCCCAGGAAGCCGCCTTTGAGGACCGGGACGCCGAGGGCCTTCTGTCCGGGACCCAGACCGGCCGCCAGGCCCGCCAGCGTGCCTCCTGTGCCGCAGGCGACGGCGACCACGTCGGCGGCGCCGCGCAGTTCGCGTCCGAGCTCCACGCACCCCTCGACGGCGAGGGCGTTGCTGCCGCCCTCGGGGACGACGTACGGGGCGTCCGCGGCGGTCCCCACGGCGGCCCCCGCGGCACCGGGCGCCTCCGCCGCCAGCGCCAGGACGCGCGCCAGCACCGTCGGGTCCGTCTTCGCCCGGTACGTGGACCGGTCCACGAACACCAGCCGCATCCCGTCCGCCGCGCACCGCGCCAGCGAGGGGTTCAGCGGCCGGCCGGCCAGTTCGTCCCCCCGTACGACCCCGATCGTGTCGAAGCCGAGGAGCCTGCCGGCGGCCGCCGTGGCGCGCAGATGGTTGGAGTACGCGCCGCCGAAGGTGAGCACCGGGCGGCCGTCGGCCTCGCGCAGATTGAGCGCCAGCTTGCGCCACTTGTTGCCCGGCAGGTCCGGATGGATCAGATCGTCGCGCTTGAGCAGCAGCCGCAGGTCCCGGCGGGTGAAGCGCTCGTCCTCGACCGGCTCCAAGGGGGACGGGAGCCGGGGCCGCAGCCGGGAGAGGTCGAACGCGTTCACCCGGCCATTGTCTACCGAAGGCGCTCCGCGATCCGCTCCCGCATCGAGGCCATCGTGAAGCCGCGCGGGTCCACCTTCCCCGGCTGCCACTCCAGGTGGCCGATCACCGAGCGGTGGGTCCAGCCGTGCACCCGGCACACGGCCGCCGCGGCCTTCTCGATCGCCTCCAGCTGGACCTTGGGCCACGGGTCCTTGCCGTCCCCGAGGTTCTCGCACTCGAAGCCGTAGAAGTGGCGGTTGCCGTCCGTCGTGGCCTCGTTGTCCGGTGGGAGGCGCTGCTCGGCGATGACCGCGCGCAGGACGTCGTCGTCGCCCGCTCCGGCGTGATTGGCGCGGCCGTAGCCGACCAGGTGGACCCTGCCGTCCTTGGCGATCACGCCGTGGCAGAGCGGCCCGGGCAGGGTGCTGTGGCCGTCCCGGCAGAGCCGGACGGTGTTCGCGGTCCCCCGGGTGACGGTGTGATGGATCATCACGCCGTGGACGGGGCCCCAGGGGCCCTTGTGGTTGCGGTTGTGCGTGCGCCAGTCGCCGACCTGGACGACCGTCAGGCCCTCGTCGCGCAGTGCGTCGAGGAACCTGCTCGCGGACATGGGTGGGGCCATGGCCGACTCCTTCGGAGTAAGCGGAACGGGACGGAACCGACTACCGGAGTACCGGAGTCCTCGGCTCCGGGCCACCCGTTCGGGCTGTGTGCGAGCCGATCCGGACACTGCGCCAGGAGAAGGACGGGGACGTGCTGTTCGAGTGGAAACCGGGTGACATGCCCAGCCGCGAGTGATCCACTCCCACTCATTTGTGTAATGGCGCGCGCACTCTCCGTGCTGAAAGGCTTCCTCTCGCAGCTCAGTCATATCGAGAGGGAGTTCCATGTCCGTTGGTTCGGTTGGCGACGAGGTCCGCGCGGAACAGGCAAGCCCGCAGCAGAGTCTCGGTACCGCCGCCGCGCGGAACCTGGCGACCACCACCAAGTCGGCCCCGCAGATGCAGGAGATCACCTCTCGGTGGCTGCTGCGGGCGCTGCCGTGGGTGCAGGTCCAGGGCGGTACGTACCGGGTGAACCGGAGGCTCAGCTACTCCGTGGGTGACGGCCGTGTCACCTTCGTGCAGACCGGAGAGCGTGTCGCCGTGATCCCCGCCGAACTCGGCGAACTCCCGGCGCTGCGCGGCTACGAGGACGAGGAGGCGCTCACCGAGCTCGCTTCGCGCTGCCGCCAGCGCCAGTACGCGCCCGGAGAGGTGATCGCCACCGCGGGCGAGCCCACCGACCGCGTCCACCTCCTTGCGCACGGCAAGATCGAGCAGATCGGCGAGGGGCCGTACGGCGACGAGGCGATCCTCGGAGTCCTCGCCGACGGCGCCTACTTCGGCGACAGCTCGCTGACCCACGAGGACGCCACCTGGGAGTGGACCGCCCGCGCGGCCACCACCTGCACGGTCCTCGAGCTCACCCGCGACGACGTGCGCAACCTCGCCGAGCGGGCCGGGTCGCTCGCCGCCCACCTCGCGGGCGTGGCGGCACTGCCCCACCAGCGCACCAACAATTACGGCGAGGCCGAGATCGACCTCTCCGCCGGCCACGTCGGCGAGGCGGTCGTCCCGCACACTTACGTGGACTACGACGCCTCCCCGCGCGAGTACGAACTGTCCGTCGCCCAGACCGTGCTGAAGGTCCACAGCCGCGTCGCCGATCTGTACAACCAGCCGATGAACCAGACCGAGCAGCAGTTGCGGCTCACGGTCGAGGCGCTGCGCGAGCGCCAGGAGCACGAGCTCATCAACAACCGGGAGTTCGGCCTCCTCTCCAACTGCGACTACGGGCAGCGGCTCCAGCCCCACGACGGCGTGCCCAGCCCTGACGACATGGACGAGCTCCTCTCGCGCCGTCGGGGCTCCAAGCTGTTCCTCGCCCACCCGCGCGCGATCGCCGCCTTCGGGCGCGAGTGCAACCGGCGTGGTCTCGTCCCCGAGTCCATCGAGATCAACGGCAACCGGATCCCGACCTGGCGCGGAGTGCCGATCTACCCGTGCAACAAGATCCCGGTCTCGGACGCCCGGACCACCTCGATCATCTGTATGCGTACGGGCGAGTCCGACCAGGGCGTGATCGGCCTCCACCAGACGGGCATTCCGGACGAGATCGAGCCGAGCCTGTCCGTCCGTTTCATGGGCATCGACGAGCAGGCGATCATCTCCTACCTGGTCACGGCCTACTACTCGGCGGCGATCCTCGTGCCCGACGCGCTGGGAGTCCTGGAGAACGTGGAGGTCAGCCGCTGGCGCTGATCTCGCCGATCCGGAGAATCGCCGATCCGGGGCGGGGGGCCGCGCCGACGGCCCCCCGCCCCGGCACGGCCGCCGTGCCGTGGACGGACCGCAAGACGGAGGGAAACCAACGTGACCGGCGCTCGGGCGGACGGCCTCGCCGAGCCCCGGCGTGCCGTGGCGCTCCTCGACGCGGTCGAGCGCGCGGGTGGCCGGGACTGGGCGCAGACCCAGGCGGCCGACCGGATGGCCAGGGCGGTGCAGCAGCTCTCCCGCGCGGTGCCGGATCTGACGGCGGCGGGGGACCTGCTGGCCCTGGCGGAGTTCGTCACGCGCCGGACGCGCTGACCGTCAGTCCTCCGGGACGATCCGGCGGACCACGGTCTCGATGAGGACGTCCAGCTCGCGGTCGTCGTGGAGCCCGGGGACCGTGAAGTGGTCGAAGAGCAGTCCGGTCAGGGCGAAGTAGAGCAGCCGGACCGTGTCCGCGTCGCCCGGCATCCCTGATTCGAGATGCAGGCGGATGTTGAAGGCGAGGTCGCCGCGCAGCACCTCCGTGAGCCGGTCGCGCAGTTCGGGGCGGCGGGTGGCCTCCAGGCGGAGCTCGAACAGGCCCAGATAGCAGCTGCGCTCGGCCGCCATCCGCCGGGCGGTCCAGCGCATCAGCTCGACGACCAGCTCACGGCTGGGCTCCGGCCGCAGGGCCGTGTCCAGCGTGCCCGGCTCAGGGGTGAGCCGCACGAAGATCCGGTCCCCGACCTGGGACAGCAGCTGGTCCCGGTCGGTGAAGTAGTTGGACGAGGTGCCCGTGGGCACACCCGCCCGGGCGTCCACCGCCCGGAAGGTGAGCCCACGGGCACCTTCGTCCGCGAGCACATCGATCGCCGCGTCGAGCAGCGCCGCGCGCCGCTCGGGATTTCTCGCCACCGGACCTCCTGGTTCCACTTCTCGTCGGAAGATAGCTCTTGCGTAACCACTACAAGTGAAGCACTATAACTGTCGTGGTTGCGGTCGCAGCCCACATCCCGAGAGAAGAAGAGGACCGGTTTGCGCAAGCTCACCTACTACATCGCGTGCACCATCGACGGCTTCATCGGCGACCCCGAGGGGGACGCCACGTCCATGTTCACGTTCCTGGACCCGCAGTACGTGGGGTTCATGGCCGCCGAGTACCCGGAGACCATTCCGACGCAGGGGCGTGGGCCGCTCGGGATCGACGCGGACAACAAGCACTTCGACACCGTCATCCAGGGCCTCGGCTCGTACCAGCTCGCCCTCGACATCGGCGTCACCAGCCCCTACGGGCACCTCCGGGAGATCGTCGCGACCCGCTCGCTCGCCGAGTCGCCCGATCCGAACGTCGAGCTGATCGCCGACGACCTGGTCGGCCGGGTCCGCGAACTGAAGGCCGAGGACAGCCCGCTCGACATCTGGCTCTGCGGCGGCTCCACCATCGCCGGCGAGCTCATCGAGGAGATCGACGAGCTGATCATCAAGACGTACCCGCAGGTCTACGGCTCCGGCATGCCGATGTTCGGCGCCGACTTCGAGCCCCGCGACTTCGAACTGGGCGCGGTGCGGACCTTCGACAACGGCGTGCTCGTCCGTACGTACACCAGGAAGCGGTGACAAGGGCGGCGCCCTACCCTGGGAGGTATGGGCAGCCAAACCCCGCGTACGGTACGGGACCCGCAGGCCACGCCCACGTGTCGGGCCTGCGGACGGTCCCTCGGAATCGTCGCGAAGCGGCACAAGGTCCTGGGGGCCTGGGTGCCGGAGTGGGAAGTGCAGCCGTGCGGCAACCCGGGCTGCCGGTCGTACGTCGGCCCCGAGGGGTCCGACCGGGGCGACGACGCCTCTGAGGGGGCCGGGGACGGAACTCCCGAGGGTGGTGCGGAAGCCACTACCGCGCACGTGACCGGCAAGAACGGCGAGACCGGGAGAAGTCCGGCCCCGGGGTGACCGGACGCGCGAAGGAGCCGGTCAGACCGCTACAGTCCGCGCATGTCATCGGAGTCGTCAGAAATCTGGACCGGTTGGTACCGGGACCGCAGCGGCGCGGAAGCGATCGTGATCACGGCGGGCGGGAGCCAGGTGTCCACCCGCATCAGGGGAGTCGAGTACACGGGCGCGACCTTCGACGCCCTGCGCGCGACGGACGAGGGCGGCGAGGCCCTCACCGCTTGTGTCCTGGAGTGGGACCTGCCGCTCCCCGTCGTCATGGACGGTGCCACGCAGCAGGCCACCCTCGGCTGCCTGCTGACGCTCGGTGAGCGCGTGGACCTGAGTCTGACGCTGCACTACGGCGGCGCCGCCTTCGAATCCGGCATCGCCGGGGGCGACTTCGACGAGGCCCTCGAGCGGGTGAGGCGCCAGCTCCCGGACGGGGCGGAGTTCGGCCGCAGGCTGCGTCAGGCCGCCTGAACGCGGAGCGCGGGGCCGGGCGGCCGTCGGGCGGGGCGCACCGGGGTCACGCGAGGCCGTCGGGCGGGGCGCACGGGGGTCACGCGAGGCCGTTCCATCCCCAGCGCGGGGTGGGTCCGGGTTCGCCGAGATCCGTGCCCGGCTCCGAGGCCGAGACGTCCTTGGCGATCCTGGTCCCCCAGTCGAAGTACTCCACCACCCGGCGTCGCAGCAGCTCGTCGTCCGGCAGCTCCTTCTCCACCGCCGCGGTCATCAGCTCCATCCAGCGCAGTCGCTGCTCCTCAGTGATGCCGAGCCCGAGGTGGGCGCGGAGCAGGGCCTGATGGCCGCCCAGCTCCGCCGTGAAATCGGCGGGCCCCGAGAAGACCTCCGCCAGCCACACGGCGACGTGCTCGACATGGGCGGCGGTGAAGTCGGCGAAGACGGGCGCGAGGAGGGGGTCGGCCAGGACCGCCTCGTAGAACGTGTCGGACAACCGGCGCAGCGCGTCGGCGCCGCCCACGGCCTCGTACAGGGTGTTCGTGTGCTCGGCGGTCATGGGACGCCTCCGGTGTCCGGGATGTGTGCTCCCAGCTTTCACACAACTCGGCCCGGATCCAAGGATGTTCGCTCTCGGCGGGGCGAGCGGCACGTGGCCGTCCGCCCCGCCGGTCGCTTGCCCGGGTGGGCTCAGAAGGTCTTCGCGGCCGAGGCGAGGCCGTTGCGCCACAGCTGGTCGACGCGCGCCCGCTCCTGGGTGTTGGGCTGGGCGTTCTGGCAGGAGGTGCCCGGACCGCCGCCGGACATCAGCTCGCTGCACGGGCCCGAGTAGTGGTCGGGGAGGCCGAGGACGTGCCCGGTCTCGTGGGCGGTGACGCGGGTGGAGTTGTACTGCTGGTTCTGCCGGTAGTCGAGGAAGATGTAGCCGTTGCCGTGCCCGTCGGTGCTGGCGTACGAACCGCGCGAGTCATTGCCCTCGTAGTAGCGGAAGTCGGGGTTGCTGCCCTCCACCAGCCGTACGTTGACCACAGAGCTGTTCCATATCTGGGTGCTGCGGGAGATCTGGCTGCGGAAGCTCGGGGCGTTGGCGGCGCTGTACACGACGGTGACGGCGGCCGCGCCGGGGTTGGCGGCCCGCTTCTTCGCCACGGACTTCATGACGGCCTCGTGGAACGCCTTGGTCGCCTTGGCGTCCTCGGCGGACCCGGCGTAGGCCGCGTACCCGGTGGGTGCGGCGGTGGAGTCGACGGGCGCGGCGGAGGCGGTGGGGACGCCCAGCGCGGCGGCGAGTCCGAGGCCGAGGGTGGCGGCGAGCGAGGCGGTGAGGACCTTGGGGTGTCTCATGGGGGGTGGCTCCTCCTGGTCGGTTGGAGAGAGTGTCGGGGGAGCCGGGGCCGCTGCGGATGATGGCAGCAGGGGATAGCGCGAAGGCATCATCACCCGATGGGGATGAGTCTGAACTCCCCTCGAAATAGCGGGAATTGAGGGGACGAGGGTGTCTGGTGCGGCCCCCGGTGCGGCCCTACCCTCGGGGCATGGAGCTGGAGGTGAGGCATCTGCGCGTGCTCTGCGCCATCGCGGACACGGGCAGTCTGCACAAGGCGGCGCGGCAACTGGGCATGAGCCAGCCCTCGTTGACGACACAGCTGCGCCGCATCGAGAACGCCCTCGGCGCGGAGCTCTTCGCACGCGGCCGCACCGGCTGTCGCCCCACACCGCTGGGCCGCTCGGTGCTCAGCAGGGCGCGCCCGCTCGTCGACCAGATGGCCGCGCTGATCACGGAGACCCGGGCCGCGGCCGCCCGTACCGACGGGCCGCGGCTGCGGGTCGGTTCGACCGCGAGCAGGGCACTGCCGGGTTGGCTGCGGCGGCTGCGACAGGGCCTCCCGGGCACGGACATCGCGCTCCACATGGACGTCTCCGCCAACGCCCTGCTGCGGTCGGTCGCCGTGGGCCAGCTGGACGTGGCCTTCGTCCACGAGGTCGAGGGGTGCCCGCTGCGGGTGCCGGACGGCCTCCTCGCGCGGGTCCTGGTCGAGCGGGAGCCGCAGTTCGTCTCGATGGCCCCGGACCACCCGGCCGCCGCGCTGTCCGTGGTGGAGCTGGCGGACCTCGCCGAGGACCGCTGGATGGTCGACCCGACGGTGGACGGTGAGTGGGACGGTCTGCGGCGCGTCCTGAGCGAGGCCGGCATCGACCCGCCGCTGCTGCACGGCGACTACCACACGGCCGCGTCCTTGATCGTCCTCGGCGAGGCGGTGGCGCCCTGCCAGCCGACATCGTTGCCACGCGAGGACATGGCGATCAGGCCGCTCAGGGACGACCCGCTGGCGGTACGGCTGCTCCTGTACGCCCGCGACGGGGCGCTGCTCGACCCGCTCTACGCCGACCTGGCGGCGGCCTACCGAGAGGCGGCGCTTCGGGCCGCGCCGTACCGGCAGTGGCTGCGCCGGCACGGGATGTCGGTGGGGCCGGGCATGATGACGGTATGAAGGATCTTGTGGACGGGACGGCGGCGGGGGCCACGCGCGCGGCCGCGGCCGTCGAGGGGGAGCTCCGTTGAGCGCGGCATGCGTACGGCACGCGCTTCCGGAGGATCTGGACCGGGTGGCCGAACTGGCCGCCGAGCACGCCGCGTACGAGAAGGCCACGCCCCCGGCCCCCGGTCTCGCGGACCGGCTGGCCCGCCTCCTCTTCGGTCCCGAACCGCCCCGCCTGCGCTGCCTGGTGGCCGAGCTCCCCGACGGCCGCCTCGTCGGCTACGCCACGTGCGCCCCCGAGCTCTCCACCTGGGACGGCGCCGAGTACCTCCACATGGACTGCCTCTACCTCTCCGCGGCCGAACGCGGCCTGGGGCTTGGACCCCTGCTCGTCGACGCCCTGCGCGAGGAGGCCCGCGTCCTCGGCCTCACCGAGATCCAGTGGCAGACCCCGACCTGGAACGAGGGCGCGATCCGCTTCTACGACCGCCTGGGCGCCACGTCGAAGCAGAAGCTCCGCTACACCCTCCCGGTGGAGCCCACGGCTTGACCCGGCCGGACGGCACACAAGCCGAAGGGGCCCGTCCGGGATTGCCGGGCGGGCCCCTTCGGGCGGTGCTTCGCGCGAGGAAGGTCAGGCCTTCTTCGTCTCCCAGAAGATCCGGTCGACCTCGGCGATGAGTTCCAGCGCCTTCTCGCCCGTCTTCGGGTCCGTCGACGCCTTGGCGGCCGAGAGGGCCTTCAGGGTGTCGTTGATGAGCTGGTGCAGCTCCGGGTACTTCTCGAAGTGCGGGGGCTTGAAGTAGTCGCTCCACAGCACCGAGATGTGGTGCTTCGCGAGCTCCGCGCGCTGCTCCTTGATGACCGTGGCACGCGCGCGGAAGTGCGCGTCCTCGTTGGCCTGGTACTTCTCCTGGACGGCCTTGACCGACTCGGCCTCGATCCGGGCCTGGGCCGGGTCGTAGACACCGCAGGGGAGGTCGCAGTGGGCGCTGACCTTCACCTTGGGGGCAAACAGGCGGGAGAGCATTGAGCTGTCCTTCCTCGTGATCGTCTTCTCAGGTGGGAGATTACTCCCCGAGAGGGCCGTTTTCGCGAGCGCCCCCTGGGGCTTAGGACAAAAGTCCAGGGTCACCATGGGACTCGTGTACGAGTGGACGATCGGATCGGGAGGTGCCGGATGACGGAGGCGGGGCGGGAGCCGGGGCGGGGGTCCGGGCCACTGTTCGGGATCGCCGAGGTGACGGGGGTGTCCATGGTGCCCACGCTGCTCCACGGCGATCAGCTCCTCGTGCACTACGGGGGGCGGTTGAAGGTGGGGAGCGTGGCCGTCCTGCGTCACCCGCTCCAGCAGGACCTGCTCATCGTGAAGCGGCTGATCGAGCGACGGGACGCCGGCTGGTGGGTGCTCGGGGACAACCCGGACGCCGAGGGCGACAGCCGGGTCTTCGGAGCCGTACCCGCCGAGCTGGTGCTGGGGCGCGTCCGGGTCAGGTACCGGCCCGTCACCCCGGGGCGTCAGCGGTCGGTCGGCGTGGTGCTCTCCTGGCTGTTCTCCGCGCTCAGGCCGGTCCGGTCGGACCGTTCGGCCTCCAGGCGCTTGCGGGCCCGGTAGGCGGCCACGTTGGCGCGGGTGGCGCAGCGGTCCGAGCAGTAGCGGCGGGAGCGGTTGGTCGAGGTGTCGAGGTAGGCGTTGCGGCAGGGGGAGGCCTGGCAGAGTCCGAGCCGGTCGGCGCCGAACTCCGTGAGGTGGAAGGCGAGACCCATCGCCGCGATCGCCGCGTATCCCGCGGTCGCGTTCGAGGGGTGGTCGGCGAGGTGCATGTGCCAGCGCGGATGGCCCTCGTCGTCGAGGTAGTCGTGACCGGAGATCTGCGGGCTGACCGGGAACTCCAGGAGCAGTGAGTTCAGCAGGTCAACCGCCTGGGTGTGGTCCCCCTCGTCCGCCGCGGTGAAGACCGCCCGCAGCCGGGCGCGTACCGAGCGGAAGCGCGTGACGTCGGCGTCCGTCGCCCGCCGGGCCATCTGGGAGGCTGCGCCGAAGAGCTCCCGGACCGCCTCGACCGAGGTCAGGGAGTCCTTGTTGCGGGCCGGCTCCTCGGTGTTGACCAGACGCACGGCGTAATCCGAGTAATAGGCCAGTTCCACTTGTAGTCCTTACGGCGGAGGTCTAGTGTCGGGTGCGGAGGGGGTAATGGATGTCCCCCCTCCGAGGGTATTACGAAGAGGGCGAGGCAGAGGGATGACGGACGCGGCTACGACCGGAACCGACTGGGCGGCCTGGCAGCAGAGCTGGGACCGTCAGCAGGAGTGGTACATGCCGGACCGCGAGGAGCGGTTCCGCGTGATGCTCGACATGGTCGAGGCCGTGGTGGGGCCGGAGCCCCGCGTCCTGGACCTGGCGTGCGGTACAGGGAGTATTACGGATCGGCTGCTCAAGCGGTTCCCGAAGGCGACCAGCGTCGGTGTCGACCTCGACCCCGCCCTGCTCGCCATCGCCGAGGGGTACTTCGCCGGCGACGAGCGCGTCACCTTCCTGACCGCCGACCTCAAGGACCCGGAGTGGGTCACCGGGCTTCCGCACGACTCGTACGACGCCGTGCTCACCGCCACCGCGCTGCACTGGCTCCACACCGAGCCGCTCACCGCGCTGTACGGGCAGCTCGCGGGCCTCGTCCGCGACGGCGGAGTCTTCATGAACGCCGACCACATGATCGACGAGACCACACCCCGGATCAACGCCGCCGAGCGGGCCCACCGTCATGCCGCCATGGACCGCGCCAAGGCCGCCGGCGCCCTCGACTGGGCGGAGTGGTGGGCCGTGGCCGCCAAGCACCCGGTCCTCGCCGAGCCGACCGCCCGCCGCTTCGAGATCTACGGCGAGCACGCCGACGGCGACATGCCGTCCTCGCGCCGCCACGCCGAGATCCTCCGTGACTCCGGCTTCGCCGAGGCCCGGCCCGTCTGGGCCTCGCCCTCGGACACCCTCGTGCTGGCCGTGAAGTAGCGCGTACGAGGAAGGGGCGGTACGGGATCCCGTACCGCCCCTTCCTCGTCGTACCGGCTGCTACAGCACCTTGGAGAGGAATGCCTTGGTGCGGTCGTGCTGGGGGTTGCCCAGGACGTCGCGGGGGTGGCCGGATTCGACCACGACGCCGCCGT
>NZ_JBHTTQ010000054.1:0-47237 GCF_042794475.1 Streptomyces sp. NPDC056527 | reverse complement strand
GGGGGGTATCATCCCGCCCGGCGGCCGCGGGGTGCCCTCCGGTACCCGGCGGCCGCTCGGCGTCGGGGCGCGGACGAATCAACTGCCTTGCGGGGGAAGGCAGTTCTTCGTCGGTGCCTTGCCCTCGGGCCAGGCGATCTGGACGAACCTCTGCGAGCCGTCCTGGGCCAGTTCCACGATCGGCACCGCCTTGTTGAAGGGGTTGCCGAAGTTGTCCAGGCAGATCCAGCCGCTCGCGCCGTCGACCCGGAGCGAGCCCTTCACCTGGGGCCACTGCGTGACCACGTCCGCGAGTTCCGGGTACTGCGCGCCCTGCGGGGTCGCCTGGCGGATCGCGTGCACCGCCGTCGCCATCGCGTCGTACGCGACGATCGCCTGCCCGTCGGCGAGCGCGACCGGCTCCTTCGAGGCCCGGGCGATGTCCGTCAGGAACGTGTCGTACGCGGCCGTCGAACCACCCGTCCCCGGCACCGGCCGGCCCGGCGCCGGCTTCCAGGCGTCCGGGTGCGCCAGCGAGGCGTAGCGGACGGTCAGCTTCGCCTTCAGCGCGGCGCGGTTGAGCTTGCGGTCCGCGCCCAGATACGAGCCCTCGTCGCCGGTCAGGATCGTGAACGCCCGGTCCGCGCAGCCGCGCGAGCCCAGCGCGTTGATGAACTGCCGCAGCTGGGTGTGCCGGCCCGCGAAGAAGACGGTCTCCGCGTTCGTGTCGCAGATCAGATGGGTGATCTGGCGGAACGTGTTCGCCGTCGTCCCCTCCTCCGTCGGGTCGGCGGGGGAGGTGAACAGCTGCGGCTCGTACGGCGCGCCCTTGAGCGAGGCCGCGAACGCCGACTTCAGCGTGTCCGTGTAGTGGTCGCCGGTCCGGGTGTCCTGCACCAGCAGCGCCTTCGCCGAGTCGACCTTCCCGAAGTGCGCCAGCGCCTTGGCCTCGTCGCCGTTGGTGGGGGAGACACGGGCGAGGCCGGGGAAGCGGTTGTTGCCGGCGCCGGGGCCGTTGGCGATGTCGTCGGCGGTGATCGTGGTGCCGACGACGGCGACGCCCGCGCCGGTCAGCGCCGCCACCGCCTGTCGTATCTCGGTCGAGGAGGTGGCCACCCCGGAGACCGCCCGCAGCCGGTCCTCCCCGCCCGTCATGTTCTTCAGCCGATCCACCGTCGTGCGCCAATGGGCGTTGCCCTTACCGGTGTTGGCGAGGACGAGCCGGATCTTAGGGGTCTCGCTGTTGGACTCGTGATTGGCGCGGTACTGCCGGGCGTAGGCACCCTGCACCTCGTGCAGGACCTTGACCTGCATCCCGGCGTCCGGCGAGGTCAGCGGCAGCAGCAGGGCGACCGTCGCGTACTCGCCCGGCTTCAGGGCGCGGTTCTCCTCGCGGATCAGCCCGGCCACCTCGGTCAGCGACGAGACGCCGAAGTCGTATCCGTCGCCGTTGACGCCGATGCATTCGGTACTGCCCTCGGGGCGCTCCACGCCCTGGGCGCAGGAACGGTCCTCCGGGGTGGTGGCGCGGTTGACGACGTATCCGGTCAGCCCGCCGAGCACGGCGAGGACCACCACCGCCGTGGTGATCCTCTGACGGGTGGTGTGCAGGAGGTGGAAGCGCAGCCAGGCGAGCATGGTCCTCAGACTCCGTCCTCGCGCGCCGGGGACAGCGAGAGCTCCCGCCAGGCGCGGATGTCGGTCGGCCAGTGGGTGGCCGCGTCCCACAGCGGTCTGTTGCCCGTCAGATGGCGACCGGAGAGCTGGCGCAACTCGAACGCCAGCTTCTCGGTCACCTCGCCGTCGGGCAGGGCGAGCGGGTCGGTCAGCAGCCAGACCGCGTGCAGCAACCGCCTCAGCCGCAGATGGAGTTCGGTGGTGTCGGCGTCGAGTCCGGCCGGCATCAGATCGGGCGGCCGCTGCCCGAGCGCGACGGCCCGGCGCGGATCGGAGCCCGTCCGGTCGCGGGTGCGCGGGTAGGGGGCGGAGGCGATGAACCGCAGCCGCGCCAGCCACTGCTCGACGTCCGGGCGGGGGAACGTGACGCGCAGATGGGTCACGGCCTGTTGGGTGCGGCCGAGGGCGAGTTCGTGGTGGAGCCGGTACGCGAGCCCGGCCTCCCGGTCGTAGTGCCGGTGCAGGGTCTCGTGGACGGCCCGCCAGGTCGCGTACCCCTCGCCGTCCTCGAACCGCAGCCGGTGCAGCAGCAGGGCGCGCAGCAGCGGGTCGGCGACGAAGTGTTCCGGGCTCTCGGGCCAGCCCTCGGCGCGCAGCCGGTCGCGGACCTCCAGGGCCATGTCACCGTCCGGGGACTCCCCTGGCAGCCGGGTGTGGGCGAGGAGCCGCGCGGACGTCTCGTCGTGGGCGGCGGCCAGCACCGCGAGCCGGCCGTGGTGCTCCCCCGGCAGCAGCTCCGCGAGGAGCGTCGGCGCGACCGGCACCGGCGGGGCGTCCTCGCGCAGCTCCACCTTCAGGTCGAGCAGCGCGCCCGGGGTGAGGGCCGGGCGGAGCTCCGCGGGGGCCTCGCCCGCGGTGCGGCCGAGCAGGGTCACTCCCAGCGGGCGGCCGCCGGTGAGCCGGTGGACGCCCCTGGCCAGGTCGGCGGGGGTCCGGCCGGCCGGGTCGTGTCGGTCGAAGGCCGATTGGGCGTGCGCGGGGGAGAGCGGGGTGAGTTCGACGGCGAGGATGCCGGAGGTGACGTCCGTGCCGCGCGGGCAGGGGGCCAGCCGGGCCGTCTCGGGCAGTCTCAGCCGGCTCGCGCGGCGCATTCCCTCGTGGTCGCGGACCCGGGACGAGGCGAGGACGACGACCCGGTCGCGGCGTCCGGCGGCGCGGTCCCGCAGGATCGGTTCGATCAGGCGACGGCCGAGCGGCTCATGGGCGTTGTCGAGGAGGAGGACGGGCCGGCCGCTGCGGGCACCGGCCCGCAGCAGACCGGTGAACGCGCGGTTCAGGTCCTCCACGAGCGCGCCGACGAGGAAGCTCTCGGCCTCCTGGCGGCGCCGTCCGCCCTGCTCGAAGTCGTTGGCGAGGTACTGGAGGCCGATCTTGCCGCGGCCGCCGGCGTTGCGGTAGCTCCCGTACCAGTTCTCCGACCTGCGCTGACTGCGGCCGAAGACCTCCTCCAGAACGGTCTCCACGGTCGCCTCCGCGAGGAGCCCGGCCATCGGCGCGGTGGCCTCGGCGAAGTTGGCCGCCAGCTTGCTGAGGACCTTGGTGACCCAGGTGGCGCCGGCGCCCTTCGCCGCGTCGACGGTCGCGAGGACCGGGCCGAGCCGCTGCAGATCGTGCCGGGCCCGCTCCTCGTCCTCCCGTGACCAGCTGGTGGAGGCGACGGCGACCAGGCCGAGCGACAGCCGCGGGAACTCCACGGGCGCGCTGGCGAATCCGCGCGGGGCGAGCTGGCCGGCGAGTTCGGCGAGCGCGCCGGTGAGCTCGTTCCAGCCGGGCCCGTGGTCGGCGGGCGGCTCGATGTGCGCGCAGTCGAGGAGGGCGAGCGGGGTGGCTCCCTTGTAGGCGTTGCGCACCTGTTTGAGCAGCGCCGTCTTGCCCATGCCGCGGCCGCCGGTGAAGACGGTGACCGGCGGGTCGTCGCCGTGCTCGTACGCGGTGCGGGCGAAGCGGTACGGGGTCAGCCCGACGAGCCGCGCCGCGAGTCCGGAATCCTGGAAGACCGCCTCGCGGCCGTACAGCTCTCTGTCCACGCTCTGCCACCCCCGTCACAGACAACTACAGGATATCGACAGAGAGTTGGGAAAGCGGCAGCCTTTTCGACTCTGTTGTGGAGCTGTTGTCACTCCGTGGCGATGGCGTCGAGCTGGGCCCTCAGGTAACTGTGTGACTCGATGCCGTGGATCGTGGTCCCCGGATCGCACTCGTAGAAGTACACCAGCGACATCAGCTCCTCGGCGGGTTCGTCGGCCGGCGGCGGCAGCACCCGGTGGCGTCCCGAACGCCACCGGCCTCCGGTCCAACCGGCCATCACATCGCCGATGTTGACGGTGAACGCGGCCGGATCGAAGGGCGCGTCCTGCCAGCCGCCGGAGTCGGTGAACACCTGAAGGCCGCCCTTGCCCGCCTCCCGGTCCAGGACGGTGACCGTGCCGAAGTCGGTGTGCGGGCCGATCCGGAACTGGCCAGGCTCCGGCGTGCCCGTCCGCTCCTGCCCCGGGTACCAGTTGATGTTGAAGCCGAACGTCGGGTGCCCGGTGTGCCGGGTGAAGAAGTCCCGCTCCTCCCCGAGCGCCTCGCCGAGCAGGTCGAGGATGTGGTCGGACAGCGCCTGCATCTGCGCCAGGTACCTCTCCACCAGCGGCTTCAGCTCGGGCACCTCGGCGGGCCAGGTGTTCGGCAGGAACCACTCCGCGTCCACGGCCGGGTCCCCGGTCGGCTCGTCCGCCGCGAAGGAGAGCGACTCCTTCAGATCGGGCGGGGTCGCCGTGCCCTCCGCGTACGCGTTGGCCTCCGCGCCCGGCCCGAGCCAGCCCCGCCCGCCGACCCGCACCGCGTACGGCTCCTTGACGGCCGGCGGGAGGTGGAAGAAGCGCCGGGCGACCGCCCGGATCTCCGCCCGCAGACCGGGGTCGACTCCGTGCCCGGTGACCAGCAGGAAGCCGGCCTCGCGCAGGGCCCGGTCGACGGCGGGCAGCTGCCCGGCCGGATCGCGGGTCAGATCGATCGTCGGAAGGCGCGCTTCACTCATCGCCGATGTCCTCGTTCCACAGAGCCGGATGCCTCTCGATGAACTCCCCCATCAGTGCGGCGCATTCGGGGTCGTCGAGCACCACGACCTCGACGCCGTGCTCCGCGAGCCAGTCGTGCCCGCCGTGGAAGGTCTCCGCCTCCCCGACGATGACCCGCGAGATCCCGAACTGCCGCACCAGACCGGAGCAGTACCAGCACGGCGACAGGGTGGTCACCATCGTCGTGCCCCGGTACGAGCGCTGCCGGCCGGCCGCCCGGAAGGCGGCGGTCTCCGCATGCGTCGACGGGTCCCCGTCCTGCACGCGCCGGTTGTGCCCGCGCCCCAGCAGCGTCCCGTCGGCCCCGTAGAGGGCGGCCCCGATCGGGATGCCGCCCTCGGCGAGCCCGGCCCGCGCCTCGGCGACGGCGGTGGCGAGCCACCGGCGTGCCTGTTCCTGGTCCATGAACGTGACTCTTCCCCGTCGGACCCGGACCGTCACACCTCGGGAGAGTCCTCCTCGTAGGGGAAACGGGCGAACGGGGCCTCGCGCTGGAAGAAGGTCTTGGCGCGGATCATCGCCTGCTCGTCGGCCCGCACCCGGCCCGGCCGGGAGCCGGTCCCGGTCAGCACCCCGCCGAACCGCATCCGCAGATAGGCCGCCGAGTGGTTCAGGGTGGTCGCGAGACCGTCCGCGACGCCTTGCTCCTCGTGTGCCATGGCGGTCACTCCCCAGAGCGTCCGGCCCGCCATCCGCCGCTTGAAGTCCGAGCCGGGCACGTTCAGCCAGCCCGACCAGTAGTCGAGGTAGCGCTTGGTCTGCGCGGAGAGGCTGTACCAGTACAGGGGCGAGGCGATGACGATGTCGGTCGCCGCCAGGGTGGCCTGCCGCAGCGTCTCCTCGTTCTCCCCGGCCGGCCAGGAGGCCGTCTCGTGCCGTCCGTCCTGGAAGTCGGGCAGGGCCAGCCGGTTCAGGTCCACCCAGCGTTGCGGGACGTCGGCGGGCAGCTGGGCGGCGGCCGCCCGGGCGAGCACCTCGGTGTTGCCGTCCGGGCGCGAGCTGCCGAGGACGAAGAGGAACGAGCGGTCCGCGCCACGGGGGCTGTCTGGATTCATGTCTGCTCCGGTCTCGTGGGTGCCCTGCGTCCAACCCGGCTCCTCCAGGCGGTATTCCGCGGGCCCATCGGCTCGTCCGATGGGCCCATCGGCAGGACGCCCCACTGGCTCGTGGACCGGTTCCCGCCGCTCTCCGTAGCGTCGCGGACATGAGAAACGAGACCAGGGGAACCCTCGAACTGACCCTCGCCATGGTGCTTTCCGGCACCCTCGGAATCTTCGTCGTCGAGTCCGGGGCGTCCCCCTTCGAGGTGGTGTTCTTCCGGTGCCTCTTCGGGGCGGCCGCCCTCGGCGCGTACAGCCTCGCCCGCGGTTATCTGACCGGGCACGGCTTCACGCCGAGGAAGCTCGGACTCGCCGCGCTCGGCGGGGTGTTCATCGTCTTCAACTGGGTCTTCCTCTTCGAGGCGTACGAAGCCACCTCGATCTCCTTCGCCACCGTCGTCTACCACACGCAGCCGTTCTTCCTGGTGGTCTTCGGCGCCGTGCTCTTCCGGGAGCGGATCACCGCCGCCAAGTTCGGCTGGCTCGCGGTGGCCTTCGTCGGGCTGGTGCTCGTGTCCGGGATACGGCCTGGGGACACCGCCTCGCTCAAGGGCCTCGGGCTCGCGCTCGCCGCGGCCGTGCTCTACGCGCTGTCGACGATCGTCACCAAGCGGATCACCGGCGTCCGGCCCCACCTGATCGCCCTCGTGCAGGTCCTGGTCGGCATTCCGCTGCTGCTGCCCTTCGCCGACTTCGGCGCGGCCTCCCGGCTCGGCGCCGGCTGGGGCTGGCTCGCCGGCCTCGGCCTCGTCCACACCGGACTGATGTACGTGCTGATGTACGCGGCCTACCAGAAGCTGCCCACCGCGAAGATCGCCGTGCTCGCCTTCACCTACCCCGCCGTCGCGATGTTCGCCGACTGGGCGGTGTACGGGCACCACATCGGCCTCGTCCAGGCGCTCGGCGTCCCGCTGATCGTCCTGGCCAGCCTGAAGGTCACCCTCGCTGCTCGGACACCAGCCGCCGCGCCTGCTCCACGAACAGCCGCACATGCGCCGGCAGCCGCTTCCCCCGCCGCCACGCGATCTGCGTGAAGAGCGTGAACGGCGGACGCCAGTCCAGCTCCGCCAGTGCCCCGGACGCCAGCTCCTCGGAGACGGTGACCCGGGGCACCAGGGCGATGCCCAGACCGCCCGCCACACCCCGCTTCGTCGCCTCGATCGTGCCGAACTCCATGAACGGCGGAGACCACTCCCGCAGCTCTCGCTCGAACAGGTCGCGGTACGGACATCCCGGCTCCGTGCCCACCAGCTGCGCCGCCGCCAGGTCCACGGCCGTCAGATCCGTGCGCCCCGCCAGCGGATGCCGCGGCGCGGCCACCAGCACCAGCGGCTCCTCGGCCAGGACCTCGCTCTCCAGGCCGGCGTGCTCCGTCTCCGGCTCCATCAGGAAGCCGATGTCGTACGTCCCCTGGCGCAGCGCCTGCCGGGTCTCGTCGCCGAGGGTCGGGCGCAGCGCCAGCCGGACCTTCGGATAGCGGTGGTGGAAGAGCTCCAGGAGCGGCGGCAGCCGGTAGGAGGTCAGCGACTCCATCGTGCCCACCGCGATCGCCCCGGCCGGCTCCTCGGTCTCCACGACCGCGGCCCGCGCCTCCTCGGACAGCTCGATGATCCGACGGGCGTACGGCAGCAGCCGCTCACCGGCCTCGGTGAGCCGGATGCGGCTGCCGAGCCGTTCGAACAGCTCCACGCCGAGAGAGGACTCCAGGGCACGGATCTGACTGGTCACGCTGGACTGGGCGTACCGCAGATCGGCGGCCGCGCGGGTGAAGGAGAGGACGCCGGCGACCTTCTCGAAGGTGACCAGGAGCCGGAGCTCCATCAGCCGTCGCTGTCCTTGGCGTCGTCGCCCTGCTCGCGCTTCTTCAGCTCCTCCTCGCGGCGGCGCAGGTCCGCCTCCCAGTCCTTGAGGACGGCCTCGTCCTTCTTGTTCTCGTCCTTGAGGGACTTCAGGAAGTCGGGGTTGTCGTCGGGAGCGACCCACTCGTGGCGGTGGTCGCGGTGCCATTCGGACGGCGTACGGCCGCCGGCGGGGGCCTTGCGCATCTTGCCCGCGGCGAACCAGACGATCGGGCCGACGATCCAGAAGAGCAGGATGATGATGACCCAGACGACCTTGGGCAGGTGCTTGGCCTCGTCCTCGGGGGTGTTGAGGCAGTCGATGAAGGCGTAGATCGTCAGCGCCAGCGGCAGGATGTACATCAGCGCCCTGAGCATGTGGGACAGCCCCCTGGAAGCAATGGCAGGGCTCGTTTCGACGGCCCCGGTGACAGGCCAAGCGTAGCCCGTGGCGGATACTGACCCCTATGGCTTACGACGATCTCCGCTCGCTGCTCAGGGCGCTGGAGCGCGAAGGCGACCTCAAGCGCATCAAGGCCGAAGTCGATCCGTACCTGGAGGTCGGGGAGATCGTCGACCGGGTGAACAAGGCGGGAGGCCCGGCGCTCCTCTTCGAGAACGTCAAGGGCTCCGCCATGCCGCTCGCGATGAACGTCTTCGGGACGGACCGCCGGCTGCTCAAGGCCCTCGGCCTGAAGTCGTACGGCGAGATCAGCGAGAAGATCGGCGGGCTGCTCAAGCCCGAGCTCCCGCAGGGCTTCGTCGGCGTCCGTGAGGCCTTCGGCAAGCTCGGCTCGATGGTCCACGTGCCGCCGAAGAAGGTGAAGGACGCTCCCGTCCAGGAGGTCGTCCTCACCGGCGACGACGTCGACCTGGACAAGCTGCCCGCGCTCTTCACCTGGCCCAAGGACGGCGGGTCCTTCTTCAACCTCGGTCTGACGCACACCAAGCACCCGGAGACGGGTGTCCGTAACCTCGGGCTCTACCGGCTGCAGCGCCACGACAAGCGCACCATCGGGATGCACTGGCAGATCCACAAGGACAGCCGCAACCACTACGCGGTCGCCGCGGAGCGCGGCGAGCGGCTGCCGGTCGCGATCGCCTTCGGCTGCCCGCCCGCGGTGACGTACGCGTCGACGGCGCCGCTGCCCGGCGACATCGACGAGTACCTGTTCGCCGGCTTCGTGCAGGGCAAGCGGATCGAGATGGTCGACTGCAAGACGGTGCCGCTCCAGGTGCCGGCGCAGGCCGAGGTCGTCATCGAGGGCTGGCTCGAGCCGGGCGAGATGCTCCCCGAGGGCCCCTTCGGCGACCACACGGGCTTCTACACGCCGCAGGAGCCGTTCCCCGCGCTGAAGATCGACTGCGTGACGATGCGGAAGCGTCCGCTGATCCAGTCGATCGTGGTCGGCCGGCCGCCGACGGAGGACGGGCCGCTGGGGCGCGCGACGGAGCGTTTCTTCCTGCCGCTCCTCAAGATCATCGTGCCGGACATCGTGGACTACCACCTGCCCGAGTCGGGTGGCTTCCACAACTGCGCGATCATCTCGATCGACAAGAAGTACCCGAAGCACGCGCAGAAGGTCATGCACGCCATCTGGGGCGCCCACATGATGTCGCTGACCAAGCTGATCGTCATCGTGGACAAGGACTGCGACGTGCACGACCTGCACGAGGTGTCCTGGCGGGCGCTCGGCAACACGGACTACGCCCGCGACCTCACGGTCGTCGAGGGCCCGGTCGACCACCTCGACCACGCCTCCTACCAGCAGTTCTGGGGCGGCAAGGCGGGCATCGACGCCACGAAGAAGCTCCCCGAGGAGGGCTACACCCGGGACGGCGGCTGGCCGGACATGGTGGAGTCGGACCCGGCGACGGCCGCCCTGGTGGACCGCCGCTGGAAGGAGTACGGCCTGTGACCACCGCGGCCGTACCCGGCGCGCAGCCGGGCCGTACGAAGGCCTTCCTGCGCCTTGTGATGATCGAGCACTCGGTCTTCGCGCTGCCGTTCGCGTACATCGCCTCGCTGACCGCGATGTTCCAGCTGGACCGGAACATCCACTGGGGGAAGCTGCTCCTCGTCACCATCTGCATGGTGGGCCTGCGGACCTTCGCCATGGCCTGCAACCGGATCATCGACCGCGAGATCGACGCCCGTAACCCCCGCACCGCCCAGCGCGAGCTGGTGACCGGTGCCGTGTCGGTGCGCTCCGCGTGGACGGGCGCCGGGGTCGCGGTCGTCGTGTTCCTCGGGGCGGCCGCCCTGCTGAACCCGCTGTGCCTGGCGCTCGCGCCGCTCGCCGTGGTGCCGATGGTGGTCTACCCGTACGGCAAGAGGTTCACGAACTACCCGCACGCGATCCTCGGCCTCGCCCAGGCCATAGGGCCCATCGGGGCCTGGCTGGCGGTCACCGGGGAGTGGTCCTGGGACGCGGTGATCCTCGGGCTCGCGGTCGGCGTCTGGATCGGCGGCTTCGACCTGATCTTCGCCTGCCAGGACGTCCAGGCGGACCGCGCCCACGGCGTGATGTCGGTTCCGGCCCGCTTCGGCGTCCCCGCGGCGCTGTGGGGAGCGCGGGGCTCGGCCGTCGTGACGACGGGTCTGCTGGTCGGGTACGCGCTGGCCACCGACGCCGGGACGTTCTTCTGGGTCGGGCTGGTGATCGTGGTCGCCGCGTTCTGCTACGAGCACACGATCGTGAAGCCCCACGACCTGTCCCGGCTGAACCGGGCGTTCTTCACCGTCAACGGGTTCATCGGGATGGCCCTGTTCGTGTGCACGCTGCTCGACCTGCTGGTGCGGGGCCTGACCGTCTGAGCCGGCCCCGGCTCGGACGGCCGGCCCGGCTCACGGAGTCGGCCCCCGGCTCATACCGCCGCCACGGCCGTTCCGCGCCGACGGCGGCGGAAGAGGAACGCCGCCGCCACACCCGCGAGCAGGCCCACGAGGTGGCCCTGCCAGCTCACCGTCGTGTTGGTGGGGGATATGCCCAGCAGGATCGAGCCGCCCCAGACCGCCGCGACCAGCAGCCCCACGACGACGTCCAGCAGCCTGCGGTCCACGAAGCCCCGGACCAGCAGATAGCCGAAGAGGCCGAAGACCAGGCCGGAGGCGCCGGCCGTGTTGGTGTACGACGGGGAGATCAGCCAGACGCCCAGGCCGTCGGCCACGATGATCAGCGCCACGACGCCGAGGAAGCGACGGAGGCCGCCGAGGGCCGCCAGGAGCCCGAGCACCATCAGCGGGACGGTGTTGGAGGCGACGTGGTCGAAGCCGAAGTGGAGGAAGGAGGCAGGCACGACGTGGGCCAGCTCGGCCGGGTCGCGCGGGGTGATGCCGTACGTGTCGAGGGCATGCCCGGTCGCGTAGTCGATCGCCTCGAGGACCCAGAGCAGGGCGATCCATCCCGCCATGAGCCACACCGCCGCCTTCGCCCGGTCGGCCGTACCCCACCGTCTGGTGTCGAGATCCGTCATGACTACCCCCTCAAGCGCTTCGTGCTCTGCCTCGGGTGAACGTACGGGACCCCTAGGACAGTTCTCGTTCCGGGTCGCCGGATAGGCTCGTCGGCGTGGAGCCGGTAGAGAATCAGCAGCGTCGCCCCTGGGTCGTCGGGGTGTCCGGGGCGTCGGGGACCCCGTACGCGGCCGCCGTCCTGAGGGGGCTGCTCGCAGCGGGGGAGAGCGTCGATCTGGTCGTCTCGCGCGCGTCGCGGCTGACGCTGCTCGACGAGACGGGGATCGCCTTCCGGGACGCGCACTGGCGCGAGGACCTGACGGAGTGGCTGGCGCGGGGTGCCGACGGGAAGCCGGGGACGTTCGCTCCCGACATCGACGACGTGCGGTACTGGAACGCTGGGGACCTGGCGGCGGGGCCGAGCAGTGGCTCGTACCCGGTGAAGGGGATGCTGATCGTGCCCGCGTCGACCGCCTCGGTGGCGGGTGTCGCGCTGGGGCTCTCGAAGGACCTGCTGCAGCGGGCGGCGAGCGTGATGCTCAAGGAGCGGCGACCGTTGGTGGTCGCGGTGCGGGAGACCCCGCTGAGCGGGCAGACGCTGAAGCATCTGGTGGCGCTGGACGAGGCGGGCGCCGTGGTGCTGCCCGCCTCTCCGGCGTTCTACGCGGGGGCGACGCACATCCAGGATCTGGTGGACTTCGTCGCCGGGCGGGTGCTCGACGCGGCAGGGGTGCCGCACCGGCTGTACCGCCGTTGGGAGGGAGAGCTCGGTGGGGGTCTCGCCGACGGGCGAGGGGGAGCCTCCCGTGGTGATTAGCGCTTCTTGGCGGCGCGCTTCTTCTCGGCGCGCTTCGAAGCGGACGGCTGGTGGGCACGCGAGCGGTCGGCCAGGTCCTGCAGCTCGCGCATACGGGCGTAGGCCATCTCGATCGTGTACACGGTGAACACCACTCCTGAAAGATCGTCTTTGATCGACTGAAAGATTCACAGGGTGTCGGCCCTGTGTGCCTTAGATTCTATACCTATACTCGCGGTATCGCTGGACAATGGAAGGCTTCATACCTATGGACGCCGTGGACAGGCAGCTCATCCAGGCACTGCGCGAGAACGGCAGGGCTTCGTACGCCGAACTCGGCCGGCTCGTCGGGCTCTCCGGCCCCTCCGTCACCGACCGCATCAACCGTCTGGAGGCGGCCGGCGTCATCACCGGCTACCGCGCGACCGTCGACGCCGCCTCGCTCGGCCTGGGCGTCACCGCGCTCATCGGCATCTCCCTCTCCGACGCCGCCGACCACGAGGACGTGGCGCGCCGGCTGAAGGACCTCGCCGAGATCGAGGACTGCTGGTTCATCGCGGGCGACGACTCGTACATGCTCAAGGTGCGGGTGGACGACGTCGACGGACTGGAGAAGACGATCCGCCGGCTGTCCGGCACCAAGGGCGTCTCCCGCACCCGTACCACCATCGTGCTCTCCACCAAGTGGGAGAACCGGGTCGGAGATCTCCCCGAGGAAGGCTGAGAGTACGGTGGGTGGAGCCTGAAATCGTCAGACATGGGAGGCGGCCGCATGGACGCGGGACTCAAGCGCGAGCTGGAGCAGAAGGTCCGTTCCGGAGAGCGGCTGAGCCGCGAGGACGGCATCGCTCTGTACGAGTCCGACGACCTGGCCTGGCTCGGCGGCCTGGCCCACGAGGTCCGGACCCGCAAGAACGGTGACGTCGTCCACTTCAACGTCAACCGTCACCTCAACATGACGAACGTGTGCACCGCGTCCTGCGCGTACTGCTCGTTCCAGCGCAAGCCGGGCGAGAAGGACGCGTACACGATGCGCATCGAGGAGGCCGTCCGCCTCGCCAAGGCGATGGAGAACGAGAACCTCACCGAGCTGCACATCGTCAACGGGCTCCACCCCAACCTGCCCTGGCGCTACTACCCGCGCTCGCTCTCCGAGCTCAAGAAGGCCCTGCCGAACGTCTCGCTGAAGGCGTTCACCGCCACCGAGATCCACCACTTCGAGACCATCTCGGGCATGTCCGCCTCGGACATCCTCGACGAGCTCATCGAGGCCGGCCTGGAGTCCCTGACCGGCGGCGGCGCGGAGATCTTCGACTGGGAGGTCCGCCAGCACATCGTGGACCACCGCACCCACTGGGAAGACTGGTCCCGGATCCACCGCCTGGCGCACTCCAAGGGCCTCAAGACCCCCTCGACGATGCTGTACGGGCACATCGAGGAGCCCCGGCACCGCGTCGACCACGTGCTGCGACTGCGCGAGCTCCAGGACGAGACCGGCGGCTTCCAGGTCTTCATCCCGCTGCGCTACCAGCACGACTTCGTCGACATGCAGGACGGCAAGGTCCGCAACAAGCTCCAGGCGCGCACGACGATGGCCACCGGCGCGGAGGCCCTCAAGACCTTCGCCGTCTCGCGGCTCCTCTTCGACAACGTGCCGCACGTCAAGGTCTTCTGGGTCATGCACGGCGTCCAGACCGCCCAGCTCGCCCTCCAGCACGGCGCGGACGACATGGACGGCTCGGTCGTCGAGTACAAGATCACGCACGACGCCGACAACTACGGCACGCCGAACAAGCTGGGCCGCGACGATCTGCTGGAGCTGATCCGCGACGCCGGCTTCCGCCCGGTGGAGCGCAACACCCGCTACGAGATCATCCGTGAGTACCCGGGACCGGACGCGGACCGCCGCGAGTCGCCCCAGCCCATGCGGGTCTGAGGCGGTCACGGCTCGATGACCCTGAGGTTCGAACTCGATCCGCCGGTGACCCCCGCGCTGCGCGACGGCGTCCTGCGCCTGTGGGCGGACGTCTCCAACGCGGGCGGCGCCGTCGGCTTCGTCCCCCCGGTCACCGCCGACGAGGTCAGGCCCGAGCTGGTCAGGCACCTCGGTGCGATGGCCGAGGGCCGGATGCGACTCGTCGTCGGGTACGAGGAGGACGGCACCGTCGCCGCCACCACCTTCGTCGCGTACAACACGCACCGCCTCATGAAGCACTGGGTGTGGCTGTACACGGTGATGGTCCACCCCTCCCACCAGGGCAAGGGGTACGGACGCGACCTCATGGCCGCAGTCGAGGACGCGGTACGCGGCTTCGACGGGATCGAGGCGATACGTCTCACCTGCCGGGGCGGCACGGGCGTCGACCGCTTCTACGGCTCCTGCGGCTACAAGGAGGTCGGCCGGGTGCCCGGCGCGATCCGGGTGGCCGAGGGCGACGACCGCGACGACATCTTCATGCTGCTCCCGCTGAATTGACCGCCCACCCGTCGCCCGGCCGCCACCCCTCATCGAGGCCCTGCGGGCCGCCCTTTTCGTCCGCCGTGCTTCACTGGTGGGGCGAATCCGCACAGACAGAGGAAAGGGGCCGTCGTGGCCGAGAACGGAACGGGTGCTGCGACCCTTCGCTACACCCTCATGCGCCTCGGCATCTTCGCCGGCTGCTTCTTCGTGCTCTGGGGCCTCGTCTACGCCGGCGTGCTGCCGCGCGGCCTCGGCGACTCCAACCTGCTCTGGGTGCTCCTGCTCTCCATCGTGATCTCCGCGCCGCTCAGCTTCGTGCTGCTGCGCGGGCAGCGGGACGCGATGTCCGAGCAGATCGTGGCCAAGGTCGACCGGGCGAAGGGCCGCCTGGCCGAGAACCGGTCCCGCGAGGACGCGTGAAGGACGTGTGATCGGCCCGTAAGGGCCGCGTAAGGTTCATCACAGACGTACACCCCGGAACGGGAGCTTCGAAGGCTCCTGGCCGGGGTGATCTGCGTTTCGGAGGCACTTTCCGGCTTCGACTACCTCAAAGAAGGGCTTTGAGGTTCTCAAAGTTCAAGTGTTAACGTGTTCGCCATGAAGACAGCTGTGCGCCTCTCTGATGCCGTGAGCACCCCGCTCGTGGCGCGCCTGCATGTCGATCTGTGCCGCTGTATGTCCGCGGTCTGTTGCCGCGAGCTCTGACCCCGGCATCATGCAGCGGTACCGCCTGAGCGCGGTGTACCGCACCCCCGTCCCCGTATTTCCCGATACGCACCTGTGGAGTGTGTCTGTGTCCGCGTCCGCGTCCACGCCCGAGACGAAGTCCCCGACTTCCTCCCGCATACCGAAGATCCCCTTCTGGGCCCAGATCGTCGCCGGTCTCGTGCTCGGCGTCCTGCTCGGCTGGCTCGCCCGCAGCCAGGACGTCAGCTGGCTCAAGGAGACCCTCGGCCAGGTCGGCGACATCTTCGTCCAGCTCCTGAAGCTGGCCGTCGCCCCGCTCGTCTTCTTCGCGATCCTGGTGTCGATCACCAACCTCCGCAAGGTCAACAACGCGGCCCGTCTGGCCGCCCAGACCCTGGTCTGGTTCATGATCACCTCTCTGATCGCGGTCGCCATCGGCCTCGCGATCGGCCTGCTCACCAACCCGGGCGCCGGCACCGGCCTCACCCCGCAGGACGGCAAGCTGCCGAAGCGCGAGGGCACCTGGATCGACTTCCTGACCGGGATCATCCCCTCGGACGTCATCACGCCGTTCACCGAGCTGAACGTCCTGCAGATCGTCTTCATGGCCGCCGTCGCCGGTGTCGCCGCACTGAAGCTCGGCGACCGCGCCAAGCCGATCCTCTCGCTCTCCGAGTCGGTCCTGGAGCTGCTCCAGAAGGCCCTGTGGTGGGTCATCCGCCTCGCCCCCATCGGCACCGTCGGCCTCATCGGCTTCGCCATCGCCGACTACGGCTGGGAGCTGATCGGCAAGTACGCGACCTTCACCGCCGACGTCTACATCGGCTCCGCGCTGGTCATGTTCGGCGTCTACCCGCTGCTGCTCGCGACGGTCGCCAAGGTCAACCCGATCCAGTTCTTCAAGGGCGCCTGGCCGGCCATCCAGCTGGCCTTCGTCTCCCGCTCCTCGGTCGGCACGATGCCGGTCACCCAGAAGGTCACCGAGCGCCTCGGCGTCCCGAAGGAGTACGCCTCCTTCGCCGTCCCGTTCGGCGCCACGACCAAGATGGACGGCTGCGCCGCGATCTACCCGGCGCTCGCCGCGATCTTCATCGCGCAGATCTTCGACGTGCAGCTGGGCATCCAGGACTACCTGCTGATCGCCTTCGTCTCGGTCGTCGGCTCCGCGGCCACCGCGGGCCTCACCGGCGCGACGGTCATGCTGACCCTGACCCTCTCCACCCTGGGTCTCCCGCTGGAGGGCGTGGGCCTGCTGATGGCGATCGACCCGATCCTGGACATGATGCGCACGGCTACGAACGTTGCAGGTCAGGCCCTGGTTCCGGTCGTCGTCTCCGCCCGCGAGAAGATCCTGGACGTCGACGCGTACAACAACGCCTCCTCGTCCCCGGTCGACGAGCGCGAGCCGCTGACGGTCGCCGCCTGATCCGTCGCCCCGCGCGGTACCCGTGCCCCTGTCCCCGTCCGGACAGGGGCACAGGTGTTTGTGCTGCACGTAGGCTCTCCCCCGGTGCAGCACGAGTTGGGGGTTGTGAGATGGCCGAGGTCGGTGGTGCGAAGGGCCGGCGGATGCCGCGGGCGGTGCGCGAGCAGCAGATGATGGATGCCGCCGTGCAGACCTTCGGGCAGTTGGGGTATCAGGCGGCCTCCATGGACGAGATCGCCGAGCTCGCGGGCGTGTCCAAGCCTCTGGTCTATCTGTATCTGAACTCCAAGGAAGACCTCTTCACCGCCTGCATCCGGCGGGAGGCGAAGGCGCTGCTCGCCGCCGTGGCCGCCGCGGTCAATCCGCGGCTGCCGGCCGACGAACAGCTGTGGGCCGGGCTGCTGGCCTTCTTCACGCACACCGCCGAGCATCCCGACGGCTGGGCGGTGTTGAACCGGCAGGCGCGGACGCACGGGGAACCGTTCGCCAGCGAGGCCGCGCTGATGCGCGACGAGATCGTGGCGTACGTGGGGACGCTGATCGGGGCCGCCGCCAGGCAGACCCACCGGGAGACGGAGCGGGATCCGGAGCTGGCCGAGCGGGATGTCGCCGGGCTGGCCCAGGCCCTGGTCGGGGCGGCGGAGTCGCTGGCCGGCTGGGCCAACGAGACGACGGGGATGACGGCCTGGGAGTCGGCGGCGACGCTGATGAACTTCGCCTGGGCGGGTCTCGGCAACCTCATGAAGAGCGAGCGCTGGTCTCCCCGGTGACGCCGGCCGGATGCGGCCGCTCCCCGCTGCGCAGCTGCAAGCGCCCCTGACCGTCGGTCGCGAGGGTGAGTGTGCGGGGCAGGCGAAGGGGTGCCTTGAACTCCGCTCGGACGAAGGGGAGTTCCCCGTCCTCGTCGAGTTCGGCCAGGCAGCGGGCGAAGGTCCACATGTGGGGCGGGTCCGTCGGCCGCTCGGTCAGACGCTGAGGGGGACCTCGTGGATCTCGTCGGCCTTGTGGCCGGTGCGTGCGTGGATCCGCTGGACCGCGTCGGCCGAGGGGCCGGTGGAGAGGCAGTAGACCGTGCCTGATTCGGGGTCCGCCCAGGCCTGCTTGAAGTGCACGCCCTCGTCCTTCTCGATGGCGAGATCGGCGGCGTGCGCCTCCCGGAGCTGGTCGCCCGTGATCCCCACCATGCCGTGGTGGACGTCCATGTACGTACCCATCTCGTTCCACCTCCTCCTCTCATCGTGCGCCCCGCCCCCGGGTCAGGGCCAGAGCAGCTCCCGTACCCAGCCCGACGTGTCGAGGCGGTACCGCAGCCGGAGGTGCCGGCGCTGCTCGTCGCCCTGGAAGAACTCGACCTCGGACGGCTGGAGGACGTACAGGGTCCAGGTGGGCGCGTGGGCCCCCGGCTCCGCCTGCGCCCGCTCCCAGGCGGCCCGGCCGGCGACGTTCAGCTCCTCGACCGAGTCGAGCACCTCGCTCTGGCGGCCGACCAGCGCCGAGGCGACGGCGCCCGTCGAGCGCGCGTGCAGATCGTCGTACGCCTCGTCCGCCGTGCCCGTGACGACCCGGCCGCGCACCCGGACCTGGCGGCCCTGGACCGGCCAGTAGAAGCCGAGCGCGGCCTCGGGGTGAGCGGCGAGCTGGCGGCCCTTCGCGCTGGTCGCGTGGGAGGCGAAGTGCCAGCCGCGCTCGTCGGCACCGTGCAGCATGACCGTGCGGACGTCGGGCCGTCCGTCCTCGTCGACGGTGGCGAGGGACATCGTGTGCGGCTCGGTCTGCCCGGCCCGGGCCGCCGCCACGAACCAGTCGTGGAAGAGCGGCAGCGGCTCGGCGGGGGCGGTCTCGGGGGCGAAGCCCGGGAGGTCGGTGTCCCAGACCCGGAGAGAGCGGAGCGTGCTGTCGAAGTCGGTCATGCGGCAACCCTAGGCCCGTGCGCCTGCCCGTACTCCTTCACCAGTACGGCGTTGGCGGCGCGCTGGACCTCGTCGCGGATCTTCTTCGCGATGAGGTTCTTCCACGGTGTGCGGGGGAGCGTGCGGACCATGGCCATGCGCAGGGCGATCTTCCAGCGGGAGGAGATCGTCATCTCCTTGACGAAGCCGGCGGCGAACTTCTGGTTCAGCTCCACGCCCGGCCGCATCTCGCGCTCGTACGCCTCGAAGGCGACCCGGTGGTCCCCGTGCGCCGCCGCGAGCTCGCCCGCCAGGACGTACGCGCCGGTCAGGGCGAGGCCCGTGCCCTGGCCCGATGCGGGGGAGGTGCAGTGGGCGGCGTCGCCGAGGAGGACGACGCGGCCGCTGGACCAGCGGTCCATCTCGATGAGGGCGATCGAGTCGAAGTAGAAGTCCTCGGCGTCGGCCGAGTCCGCGATCAGCCGCGGGATCTCCCAGTCGTCGCCGGCGAAGGCGTCGGCGAGCAGCCGCTTCTGCCGCTCGGTGTCGCGGTGGTCGTAGGAGAGCTCCTCGGGGGAGGAGAAGACGAAGCAGTTCTTGGCGGTGTGCGCCTGTTCGCCCGCTGCGCTGTAGACGGAGATCAGCTTGTCCGGGCGGGCGTGGTAGGTCTCCCAGCGGGTGAGGCCCAGCCGGTTGGGGGCGGTGAAGATCGAGATGTACGCCCCGAGGTGCCGCTTGAAGCGCCCTTCGTCGCCGAAGACGAGCCGGCGGGTGTGGGAGTGCAGTCCGTCGGCGCCGACCACCAGGTCGAAGCGGCGGCGGGTCCCGCTCTCGAAGGTGACGTCGACGCCGTCGCCGTCGTCGTGCAGGGCGGCGATGGAGTCGCCGAAGAGGTACTCGACGTCGTCGCGGGTCCGCTCGTACAGGATCCGGGCGAGGTCGCCGCGCATGATCTCGTCGTCCTGCTCGACCCGGCCGCCGAAGATCTCGGCGGGCATCTGGCCGACCGTGCGGCCCTGGGAGTCGACGTACGAACCGCCGTCCATGTCGGTGGAGTTGGCGCGGATCTCGTCCAGGACGCCCATCCGGCGGCAGACTTCGACGGCGGTGCCGCGGATGTCGACCTTGTAGCCGCCGGTGCGGAGTTCGGCGGCGCGCTCGACGACGGTCGCGGTGAAGCCGTAGCGGTGGAGCCAGAGGGCGAGGGCGGGGCCGGCGACGGAGGCGCCGGAGATCAGGACGGTCTTGTTCGCGAGCTGGTTCGTGCGCGTCATGGCCGGACTCCTTGTCGGGTGTGCGGGGCCTCTCCGGCCCCGCACAGATGACTATACGGATGTCCTACACGCTTGTCTATGACGTTTGTATAGATCCTTGCTCCGGGGCTCGCCCCCGGGTCAGCCGCGGCCGAGCACCACCGTCCCCGAGGAGCAGAACCAGCCGCCCGTACCCGACGCCACGGCAAGCTCCGGGAGGCTTCCGTCCGGCCGCCGGACCTGGAGCCCCGGGGCCTCCCCGCGCAGCTGTCGCACGGCCTCCACCAGCAGGAACAGGCCCCGCATCCCCGGGTGGCAGGCCGAGAGGCCGCCGCCGTCGGTGTTGACCGGCAGCCGGCCCTTCTCCTCGACGAACGGGCCGCCCTCGCCCTTCGCGCAGAAGCCCAGGTCCTCCAGCGTCACCAGCGTCATATAGGTGAAGGCGTCGTAGATCTCCGCGAGATCGATCTCCTCCGGCCGCACTCCCGCCCGCTCGAAGGCGAGCCGGCCGCTGACCGCCGCCGGGGAGACGGTGAAGTCCTCCCACTGCGACATCGTGGTGTGCGAGACGTGCTCGCCCGTGCCGAGGATCCACACGGGCGCCTTCGCCGTGTCCGGCACGTACTCCTCGGCCGCCAGCAGCACCGCGGCGCCCCCGTCGCTGCGGATGCAGCAGTGCAGTTTGGTGAAGGGGTCGGCGATCATCGGCCCGTCGAGCACCTCGTCGACGGTGATCGGCTCGCGGAACATCGCCTCCGGATTGAGCGCGGCGTTCGCCCGCGCCTGGACGGCGACCTCGGCGAGCTGCTCCAGGGTGGTGCCGTACTCGTGCATATGGCGGCGGGCGGCCATCGCGTACTTCGCGATCAGCGTGTGTCCGTGGGGGGCCTCGAACTGCAGCGGGCCGCGCGCCCCGAAGGAGAGGTTCGCGGTGCGGCGCCGGGCCTTGATGTCGGCGCGGGCGGTCGATCCGTAGACGAGCAGGACGGCGTTGGCGTGCCCCGCGGCGATCGCGTCGGCCGCATGCGCGGCCATGACCTCCCAGGTGGCGCCGCCGACGGCGGTGGAGTCCACCCAGCGGGGGCGCAGCCCCAGGTACTCGGCGACCTCGACCGGCGCGAGCGTGCCGAGGCCCGCCGAGGCGAGGCCGTCGATCACCGAGCGGTCGAGTCCGCTGTCCGCGAGGGCGCGGCGAGCGGCCTGGGCGTGCAGAGTGTAGGGAGTGGCCTCGTCGACGCGGCCGCAGTCGGAGAGGGATATGCCGACGACGGCGACGCGGCGCCCGGCGCGGTTCCGTGAAGTGGTGGGCATGAATCTGACGGTACATCAGATACGCGTGGAAGACTTTGGACCGGGAGGCACGGATGTCGAGAAGTGCGGCCGAGGACGTGGACGGCTACCTCGCCGAGATTCCGGAGACGGACCGGCTCACGGTCCTGGTCCGGCTGCGAGAGCTGTGCCGCACGGAGCTCCACGGCTACGAGGAGGTCATGGCCTACGGAATGCCGGCGTACCACCGCCCCGGCGGCGAGCCGGAGATCGCCTTCGCCGCGCAGAAGCAGTACATCTCCTTCTATCTGATGAGGCCGGACGTCCGGGAAGGCTTCGAGGACCGCCTGGCCGAACAGGACATGGGCAAGGGCTGCCTGCGCTTCCGGCGCACCGAGAGCGTCGACTTCGACCTCGTGCGGGACCTCCTGCGAGCGACCGCGCGCGGCCCCGGTGAGATCTGCTGATCCAGCCTCTGTGCTTCTTCCCCTCCCCGGCCTAACATGACGGGCCGTCAGATACGGAGGGGAGCTCCATGGACGCCGCCTTCACCGCGGAGCAGGACGAGATCCGCCGCACCCTGCGCGAACTGCTCGCCAAACGCTCCGGACCCGCCGAGGTCCGCGCCGCCGTCGCGACCCCCGAGGGGTACGACACCGACCTGTGGCACCGGATGTCCGGCACCCTCGGACTCGCCGGACTCGCCCTGCCCGAGGAGTACGGCGGCGTCGGCTGCGGCCCCGCCGAACTCGCCCTCGCCTGTGAGGAGACCGGCCGGGCCCTCGCCCCCTCCCCGCTCCTCGCCACCGCCGTCCTCGCCGCCCCGCTGATCCTGGCCCTCGGCAGCGAGCGGCAGCGCGCCGACCTCCTGCCGGGCATCGCCGACTCCTCGCTGACCTGCGCCCTCGCCGTCGCCGGAACCTCCCTCGCCCTCGCGCTCGGCCTGACCGGCGACAACGCCGACGGCTCCTGGGCCGGCGGCGGACGGGCCGGCGGCATCCAGGCACGGTCCGTGGAGGGGCGATGGCGGCTCTACGGAGAGGCCGCCCAGGTCCTCGACGGACACAGTGCCGGGCTGCTCGTCGTCGCCGCGCACGCCGGCGGCTTCGCGCGGAGCCGCACCCTGCTCTTCCTCGTACGCGGGGAGGCGGCCGGACTCCTGCGCGTACGGCAGCCCGCCCTGGACGCCACCCGCTCTCAGGCCACCGTGCAACTGCGGGATGTGGAAGCGGAGTTGCTCGGCGAAGAGCCGGTCGACGCGCTCGGGGCGCTGGCCGCGACCGGGCGGACGGCGGCGGCGGCCCTCGCGGCCGAATCGGTCGGCGCGGCCCAGGCGGCCCTGGACCGCACGGTCGAGTACGTCGGGTCCCGCGAACAGTTCGGCCGGCCCGTCGGCTCCTTCCAGGCGGTCAAGCACCGCCTCGCCGACCTGTACGTCCAGGTGGAGGCGGCACGCTCGCTGGCGTACGGCGCGGCCCGCGAGCCGGCCACGGGGGCGCTCGCGCTCGCGGCTGCCCTGGAGGCGCTGCGGGCGGTGGCGGGGGAGACGATCCAGCTGCACGGCGGCATCGGCTTCACCTGGGAGCACGAGGCCCATCTGTACTTCAAACGGGCGACTGCCGACGAGCTGCTCTTCGGGCCGGTACGCCGGCTGCGCGCTCGGGTGGCGCAGGAGACCGGACTCTTCGGGGAGGTGGCGGCGTAGTGGCCGTCGGAGTACGTCTGATGCAGAAGGTGTCGTCCACGCGGACGTTCGCGAAGGTCGCGCCGCACTTCATACCGGCGATGGACCGGGCGGTGCACCGGCTGACGCGGGGGAAGGTGATGCTGAGCGCCCAGATGCTGCCGGGCCTCGTCCTCACCGTACGGGGCGCGAAGTCGGGGCTGCCGCGGGTGACACCGCTGGCCTGCATTCCCGAGCCGGACGGCACCTGGCTGCTGATCGGTTCCAACTTCGGGCGGGAAGGACATCCGGCGTGGACCGGGAACCTGCTGAAGTGCCCCGACGCGGAGGTGAGTTGGCGCGGCGAGACGATCCTCGTGCGAGCCGAGCGGCTGGGCGGGGAGGAGCGGGCGGCCGCGTGGAGGACGGCGCTCGCGTTCTGGCCGCCGTACGCGACGTACCAGGCCAGGGTGGAGCGGGAGATCAGACTCTTCCGCCTGACGCGACGGTAGCGGGGTCGTCGGGCGGGATCCGGGGGTGCGGGCGCGGTGCCGGGATGCCGGGGGTGCGGGCGCGGTGTTCGAAACCCGGGGGTTCGGGCGCCGGGCGGGGGATTCCCGGGGTCGGATGCGCATCGCGGCGCCGACACGGGAACGCCGACGACGGTCTGCGGTGTGGACCGTCGTCGGCGCGACAGGACGGATGGGGGCGGGGAGTGCGGTGGGCCGCACCCGCGGTCGCTACTTCGTCGGCTTCTTGCCCGTGATCCCCAGATGCACCAACAGCGCCAGATTCGGCTTCAGTTCGGCCTGCTTGACGCCCCAGGTCTGGAAGCCCTTCTGGTGCCCGGCCACCGAGGCCAGCATCGCGACCAGGGAGCCCGCCATCGCCGCGGGGCTGACGTCCTTGTCGACCTTCCCCTTGGCCTGGAGCTCCTTCACCGTGTCCGTAAGGGAGTTGGTGACGGAGTTCAGGATCTTCATGCGGATCTTGTAGAACCGCTTGTCGCCCTCCGCGGCCCCGAGATCCACGACCCGCAGGATCGCGTCGTGCCGGCGCCAGAAGTCCAGGAAGCCCTCGACGAGTTCCTCGGAAGTCTGCCAGCCCGCCTTGCCGACCCAGGAGCGGCCGGAGACCAGATCGGTCAACCCCGCGCCCTCCTTGGCCATTTCCTCCGCGATCTCGAGAACGGCGCCCTCGACGTCGGGGAAGTACTGGTAGAAGGTCGCGGGTGAAGTGCCCGCCTTCCGGGCCACGTCGATGACCTTGACGTCCCGGTACGGCGAGGAGCTGAGCATCTCGCTGAGGCAGTCGAGCAGCTTCTGCCGCGTCGCCTGACCGCGTCGTCCGGCCACGCGGCCGTCGACGGTGCGTACTTGTCCTGTCATGCCGTCAGCTTACCGAGGGGTGATCGGCGCGCGATTCGGCCGACTGCAAATGGGGTGCACCCCCTCCCGGGCGGTCGGCGGGGGCGCCCCGGGGTCGCGCCCCGGGCTCGCACTCGAAAAGGCTTATTAACAGCCTGTGGAAAACTTCGGTGGACAACTCAAGGAATCCGGCGTCCACCGGGTCCCTATATGGCGGTATGTTCGATTACGGGGCGTGCGGCGCGGGTAACCCGGACCTAGCGTGGAGCCATGGCCGCATTCACAGAGGGCACCCCCTGCTGGGTGGAAGCGCAGCTCCCCGACCTCGAGGCGGGCAAGCGGTTCTACGGCGAGCTCTTCGGCTGGACCTTCGACCCCGACCGCGACGAGGCCCGCAAGGACGGCAAGCGGGTGGCCGGCCTCATCCCGAAGCGGGACGGCCGGATGCCCACGACCTGGACCATCTACCTCGCCACCCGGGACGCCGGCACCCTCTCCGCCCGGATCAAGGCCGCGGGCGGCCAGATGATCATGGAGCCGTACCCTGTCGGCCCCTTCGGGGTGCTCGCGCTCGCCGCGGACCCCGGCGGCGCCGTCTTCGGCCTGCGCCAGGCCGGTGACGACGACGGCTTCGAGCGGACGATGCTCCCCGGCTCCTTCTGCTGGATGGAGATCTATACGAGGGAACGGGACGCGGTCGACACCTTCTACGCCTCCGTCTTCGGCTACCTCGGCACCCAGGTGGAGCCGGACGAGGAGGGCAGGGCGGACGACTTCGACTACCGCGTCTGGTCCCCGCCGGGCTCCCGCGCCGGCGACGACACGTCCTTCGGCGGCCGGGCCGTCCTCACCGAAGCCTTCCCGGCCGAGCTGCCGGGGCACATCCTCGTCTACTTCGCCGTGGACGACTGCGACCGGACCTGCGCGACCGCCACCGCCCTCGGCGGCCGCGTCACGAACCCGCCCTTCGACACCCCGCACGGCCGCATCGCCGTCCTCCGCGACAACCAGGGCGCCCGCTTCGCCGTCCTCGCGGAACCCGCCGAAGAGCCCGTCACCGAGCCCGCCGACGAACCCGCGCGGGACCACGTCGACGCCCCCTCGGACTCACCGCCCGACGAATCCGCCGAACCATCCGAAAAGCCCTCCACGCCGCCCGGCGAAATGAGATAGGACACCCCGATCCGCCCCCGGGTTCGCAACCGTCGCCTCGGACAGGAAGAATCAGGGCCACGGGGCCGTATTCTCATGGCCCGTACGGGGAGGTGGCAGGCAAGTGGAGCAGCTGACGCAGCACGACCCGAGACGGATCGGGCCCTTCGAGGTGCTGGGCCGGCTCGGTGCAGGTGGCATGGGTCTGGTCTATCTCGCGCGCTCGGCGTCCGGGCGGCGCGTGGCGATCAAGACCGTGCGGACCGAGCTCGCCGAGGACCAGCTGTTCCGTGTCCGCTTCACGCGTGAGGTCGAGGCCGCGCGTGCCGTCTCCGGCTTCTACACGGCCGCCGTCGTCGACGCCGATCCCCGGGCCGCCGTGCCCTGGCTCGCCACCGCGTACGTGCCCGCGCCCTCCCTCGAAGAGATAGTGAACGAGTGCGGGCCGCTGCCGGCCCAGGCCGTGCGGTGGCTGGCCGCCGGTGTCGCCGAGGCCCTGCAGTCCATCCACGGCGCGGGCCTGGTCCACCGTGACCTCAAGCCGTCCAACGTCCTCGTCGTCGAGGACGGCCCCCGGGTGATCGACTTCGGTATCGCGTCCGGGGTCTCGAACACCCGCCTGACCATGACGAACGTCGCCGTCGGCACGCCTGCGTACATGTCGCCCGAGCAGGCCCGCGACTCGCGCAGCGTCACCGGCGCGAGCGACGTCTTCTCGCTCGGCTCGATGCTGGTCTTCGCCGCCACCGGGCATGCGCCCTTCCACGGCGCGAACCCGGTCGAGACGGTCTTCATGCTGCTCAGGGAGGGTCCGGACCTGGAGGGTCTGCCGGACGAGCTGCGCCCGCTCATCGAGTCCTGTATGCAGATGGACGTGTCGCGCAGGCCCACCCCGGCCGACCTCCAGGCGCAGCTCGCGCCCCATCTCTTCGGCTCCGGCAGCGACGACAGCGGTACGGCGTCGGCCTGGCTGCCGCAGCGCGCCACGGCCATGATCGAGACGCGCCGCGGCGGCCGTCCGAGCGCCCCGCCGCCGCCGGCCGCCCCGCCCACGCCACCGCGTCCGCCCCGGTCCACACCCGAGTGGGGCGGCGACGCGCACTCCGGTCAGCCCGGCGGCGGCCGTCATGCCGCGCCCGCCGAGGCCGGTCCCGTACGGCTCGCCGGCGCCGCGGTCCCGATCGGTCCCGGCCTCCGGGTCGCCGACACCCGCGCCGCCGTCGGCCCGGTCGTCGACGCGGGCCCGGCCACCGGCTGGATCCGTCCGCCCGGCGGCGGCCCGAGCGGCGCCGAGCCCGGCCCCCCGCCGGGCTCCCGCCCGCTGCCCGCCCCGACCGCCGCCCCCGCACCGGAGGCCACGCAGGAGCCGGCGCACTGGCGGCCCTGGCGCTTCCGGATGTCGAACGACGTGTGGGGTACCCCGGTCGTCGCCGGGGACCTCCTCTACGTCACCTCCTTCGAGGTGCATGCCCTGGACGTGGCCAGTGGCCGCCGCCAGTTCAAGACGCGGGACGTGGCCTGGTCCATGGCCGTGGCGCAGGGTCGTGTCCACGCCTCCGACGGACCCACGCTGTACGCGCTCGACGCCACCGACGGCAGCGAGCGCTGGCGGCTGCAGACGGACGCCTGGGTGTACTCCCTCAAGGTCGACCGGGGCACGGTCGTCACCGGCACCCGGGGCGGCGGGGTCCAGGGCTGGGAGGCGTCCAACGGCGCCAAGCTGTGGGAGGTCACCGGCGCGCAGACGGACTTCGAGACCCCGGAGGCGGGGCCGGCCGTCCACGGCGACACGGTGTACGTGTGGCGCGAGGCCCGGCTCCAGGCGCTGGACGCCCGTACGGGTGTGGAGCGCTGGTCGTACCCGGTCGGGGACGCCGCCTCCTGCGGCAACGTCCCCGTGCGGGTGACGCCGGCGGAGGACGGCTGTGTCTACGTCTCGGCCGGTACGCGCGTGCTGTCGATCGACATCGCCGGCGGGCACGTCCGCTGGCACTTCGAGGCGCCCGCCGTCTTCCTCTCCCCGCCGACCTTCGCCCCGGGGCCCGCGGTGACGGGCGGCGGGGTCTATCTCGCCGACTACCTCGGCACGGTGTACGCGCTGGACGCGACCACCGGCCAGGACCGCTGGCGGATCGCCACCGAGTCCCGCCAGTCGATCGAGCCGGTCCTGGTCGTCGACGGCAACGTCCATGTGGGCAGCGGCAGCGCGCTGTACACGCTCGACGCGGTGACCGGCACGCCGAAGTGGCGGTTCGCGGCGGGTGGCGAGCTGATCGGCGCCCCGGTCGTGGCCGATGGCCGGGTGCACTTCGGCTCGGCGGACCACGTCCTGTACACGCTGGACGCGATGGGCGGCCAGCTCCGCTGGAAGCTCGCGACCGGCGGCGAGATCACCGGCTCGCCGGTGGCGCGGGGCGGGGTCGTGTACGCGTGCAGCAAGGACCGCTGTGTGTACGCGCTGGACGCGGTGAAGGGCACGGCCACGGGCCGTGGGGCGGCGGCGCCCCGGGCGTGAGCCCGCGGGGCCGGGCGCGCGGGCGCGCGTCGGGTCAGGCGCGGTGGTTCGGATTCGGCGGCTCGGGCGTGGTGTCCGTGTTCCAGGACGGGGTGTCCATGGTCCGCGTGGGTGTCTCGTAGGGGCTGTCCGGCGCCGTCGGGTACGTGGGCTGAGTCGGGTAGGTCGGCTGTGTGGGCTCCGTGGGCCGGCCGGCCTCCGGTGCGAGGGCGACGTGGTGGGCGCGGGCGCGGCCCGACATGACCACCGAGCCCAGGAGGAGCAGGATTCCGCCGCCGAAGGCGTTGGCGACGCCGTCGCCGAGCCCCGTACCGTCGCCGGCGATCGTGAGGCTGCCCTCGGCCTGGCCGACGCGGACCATCCACAGGACGGTGAAGCCGAGCACGATCACCCCGGCGAGGGCCACGAGCAGGCGGGAGCGGAACACCACGCCGGCGAAGGCGACCACGGCCGCGAAGACGAACGGCAGCAGGATCGAGCCGATCACCTCGGCCTTGACGTCGGTGATGCCCCCGAACAGGTCCTCGATGCGGTAGTCGCTGCCGTGACGGCCGTCGTACCAGGCACGGAAGGGGCTCCAGACGGCGGCCGTCGCTCCGGCGAGGGCCAAGACCGAGCCGATGACGTTGCGGAGCATCGATCGGCCTCCTTGCGGTCCGGCTCTCGGTGTCGACGCTACGCCGGGTGCGGGGGCCCCGCCACGCGGCGCTAGGGTGGCGCGGACACGACAGGAAGGCCAGGAATGGCAACGGGGACGGCGCGCCGTCGGGGCATCAGGCTCACGGCGACGCTCACGATGGTGGTGCTCGCTCTGACGGGCTTCCAGACGACGAGCTACGGCAAGGGGAAGAGCGGCAAGAGCAAGAGCAGCAGCTCCGGCGGCGGCTGCTCCAGTTCCAAGAAGAAGAACGACGACTACGACAGCGACGACCTCTCCGGAAGCTCGGGCGGCAGCGACTACACGTCCTCGCCCACCCCGACCGTGTCGTCCTCCCCCACCTCGACGGTGGACGTCGTGGTCGTCGACTGCGTCAAGCCCGCGCAGAGGAAGCGCAAGGGCAAGCCCGCGCGCAAGGCGGACACGACCGCCACCCTGCGGATCACCTCCCGCGAGACCTTCACGGAGACCTTCGAGGTCACCCTGGAGTTCCAGGGCTCCGCGGGCACACGGGTCGACTCGGCCGAGCGGCTGATCACGGTCGAACCTGGCGAGTCGAAGGAGTTCGAGGTCGCGATGAAGACCCCGAAGTCCGTCGACAAGGTGAAGAGCTGCTCGGTGTGGAACGTGCGCAAGCAGTAGCGGTGCGCGAGCGGCGGGGCGTCGGATCCGGCGGGTGAGACGGAGGCGGGACGCCCTAACGGAGTCGGTGTCCGCCGCCCCTGCGGGTGAACAGCTCCGCCTGGCGCTCCGGCGCCAGGTTCCCGAGGGCGATCAGATGCGGGGCGTGGGCGAGGGCTTGTGCGCGGGCGGCCTCCTTGGCCGACCACAGGGCGCGGACCGTGCCCTGGACCGCCTCGGTCGGGTACGAGGCGATGACGGCGGCGGCCCGTCGGGCGGCGTCCAGCGCCGCGCCGGGTTCCGTCAGCTCGGAGACGAGTCCCGTCTCGTACGCCCGGCGGGCCGAGATCCGCTCGGCCGTCCCCATCAGCGCCATGCGGGCCACTTCCCCGAACGGCATCTTCTGCGCCATGTGGATGGTCTCGAAGGCGCTGACCATCCCGTAGGTGGTGTGCGGGTCGAAGAAGGACGCCTCCTCGCCCGCTACGAGGAACTCCGTCTCCCCGAGCAGATAGAACGCCCCGCCGCAGGCCATCCCCTCCACGGCGGCGACGACCGGTTTCCACAGGTCGTTCGCCTTGGGGCCGATCGCGATCAGCGGATCGTCGATCGTGTACGGGGACGAGGGCTGCGGGACCTCGGCCGAGCGGTCGATGCCGGTGCAGAAGGCGCGGGTGCCCGCTCCGGTGACGACGACCGCCCGCACCTCGTCCTCGTAACGGAACTCCCGCCAGGTGGCGGCCAGTTGCCGGGCCATGTCCAGTGTGATCGCGTTGTGCTTCGCCGCCCGGTCGAGGGTGACGACCGCGACGCCGGTCTCCTTGTCGCGTACGACGGTGATGCTCATCCGCGCTCCAGGAGCCACCGCGGCACGGTCACCCCGTCGACCTCGGTGAAGGCCACCCGCACGCCGGCCCCGATCCGCAGCCGCCCCGGATCGACCGAGTCGAGCGCCGCGTCCGGGGTCGCGACGACGTTGCCGACGAGGCGGATGCGAGGCGCGTCGGCGAGCTCGACGAGCACCGCGTTGTACGGGGCCTGGGCGGCGTAGTCGGGCAGGAGGGGCGGGTGGGGCAGGACGTACGACCAGATCCGGCCGCGCCCCGACATCAGGCGCCACTCGGCGGCGAAGGACTGGCAGTGCGGGCAGCAGGGCCGGGGCGGGAAGCGCAGTTCGCCGCAGTCGGCGCAGCCCTGGATCCTCAGCTCGCCCCGGGCGGCGTACTCCCAGAAGGGGGCGCCGTCCTCGTCGACGACAGGTGTCAGCATCGTGTCTCAACTCCTCAGAAGGATCGCCGACGTGGGGACGCCCTCACCGGCGGTGACCAGGCAGGTGGCGGCGTTCGGTACCTGGGCGGTGGAGCTGCCGCGGAGCTGCTTCACGCCCTCGTTGATGAGGTTGAAGCCGTGGACGTACGCCTCGCTGAGTCCGCCGCCCCCGGTGTTGATCGGCAGCCGTCCGCCGATCTCCAGCGCGCCGCCCTCGGTGAACGCGGCGCCCTCGCCGCGGTCGCAGAATCCGTACCCCTCCAGGGAGAGCGGGATGAGCGGGGTGAAGGCGTCGTAGATCTGGGCCACGTCGACGTCCTGGGGACCGAAGTCGGCCTGCTTCCAGAGGTGTCGGGCGGCCGTCCAGGCGGGGCCGGAGAGCGGGTCGTCGTTCCAGTAGTTGACCATCCCGTGGTGCTGGGCGGGCAGCCCCTGGGCGACGGAGTGGACGTAGACGGGCTTCTGCCGGCAGTCGCGGGCCCGCTCGGCGCTCACGATGACGCACGCCAGCGCCCCGTCGGTCTCCAGGCAGTTGTCGAAGAGGCAGAGGGGTTCGCTGATCCAGCGGGCGGTCATGTACATCTCGCGGGTCAGCGGCCGCTCGTACATGATCGCGGCCGGGTTCTGGTTGGCGCGGTTGCGGCAGGCGAGGGCGACGTTGAAGAGGTGGTCGCGGGTGGCGCCGTACTCGTGCATGTAGCGGCGGGCGAGCATCCCGATCTCGTCGGTGGGGCGCAGCAGCCCGAAGGGCCGGGTCCACTGGCCGGGGGTGGGCAGCTGCACGGCGGTGTTCTTCCACGGCCGGGGGCCGCTGCCGCGCTTGCGGGACCGCCAGGCCACGCCGACGCTCGCCTGGCCGGTCGCGACGGCGGCGGCGAGATGGCCGACGGTGGCGCACGAGCCTCCGCCGCCGTAGCCGATCTTGGAGAAGAAGGTGACGTCGCCGGCGCCGATGGCCTTGGCGACCTCGACCTCGTCGGTCTCCTCCATCGTGTACGAGGCGAAGGCGTCGACCTCGGAGGGTGCGATGCCGGCGTCGTCGAGGGCGGCGAGGATCGCCCGGCAGGCGAGCGTCTTCTCGGACTCGGGGAGCCGTTTGGCGAACGGTGTCTGACCGATCCCGACGATGGCCGTGGCGTCCTTGAGCACTGCAACCTCCCCGATCGCGAGCTGCTGACAGCGCGTCAGGGTACAGCTAATCTGACGGATAGTCAGCTACGGGTGCGGCGGAAGGGACTGCAATGCGCGGTGACCTGGAATGGGGCTCGATAGCGGGGCTGGTGCGCTCGGCGGCCGAACGGTACGGGGCGGCGGAGGCGGTGGTCGACGGCCGTACCCGCGTCTCGTACGAGGAGCTGGGCGAGCGCGTGGAACGGGCGGCGGCGGCCTGTCTGGCGGCGGGTGTGGAGCCCGGCGACCGGGTCGGCATCTGGGCTCCGAACACCCTGGACTGGATCGTCTCGGCCCTCGGCGCGGTGACGGCGGGAGCGGTGCTCGTCCCGCTGAACACCCGCTTCAAGGGCACGGAGGCGGCCTATGTGCTGGCACGCTCCCGGGCGAAGCTGCTGTTCATCACGGGAACGTTCCTGGGGACCTCGTACGTCGCGTCCCTGCGCCGCGCCGGCGTAGAACTCCCCGACCTGGAACGGGTGGTGGTGCTCGGCGACGCCGCGCCCGAGGACTACACGACCTGGAAGGACTTCCTCGCGGAGGGCGAGTCCGTCTCCACGGCCGAGGTGCGGGCCAGGGCCGACGCGATCGACTCGTCCGCGCCCTCGGACATCATCTACACCTCGGGGACGACGGGCGCCCCCAAGGGCGCGGTGATCACGCATGCCCAGACACTGCGCTGCTACGGCATCTGGTCGGAGCTCGCGGGACTGCGGGAGGGCGACCGCTATCTGATCGTGAACCCGTTCTTCCACACCTTCGGCTACAAGGCCGGGATCATCGCCTGCCTGATGCGAGGGGCCGTGATGGTCCCGCAGCCCGTCTTCAACGTGGACACCGCGCTCGCGAACATCGCCGCCGAACGCATCTCGGTCCTGCCGGGGCCGCCGACCCTGCACCAGTCGCTGCTCGACCATCCCGCCCGGTCCTCCTACGACCTCTCCGCCCTGCGGCTCGTGGTCACGGGCGCGGCCGTCGTGCCGCTGCGGCTGGTCGAGCGGCTGCGCGGAGAGCTGGGGGTCGCCACGGTCCTCACGGCGTACGGCCTCTCCGAGGCGAGCGGCATCGTCACCATGTGCCGCAGGGGCGACCCGGCGGACGTCATCGCGACCACCTCGGGCCGCCCGATCCCCGACACGGAGGTCCGGCTCTCGGCGGCGGGCGAGGTCCTGGTGCGCGGCCACAACGTCATGAGCGGCTACTTCGAGGACGGGCCGGCCACCGCGGAGGCCGTCGACGCGGACGGATGGCTCCACACGGGCGACGTCGGCGTCCTGGACGAGGCGGGCAACCTGAGGATCACGGACCGCATCAAGGACATGTTCATCGTCGGCGGCTTCAACGCCTACCCGGCGGAGATCGAGCAACTCCTCGGCCTGCACCCGGACATCGCCGACGTCGCGGTCATCGGCGTCCCGGACCCGCGCCTGGGGGAGGTAGGGAAGGCGTTCGCGGTCCGGCGTCCGGGGTCGACGGTCACCACGGACGACCTGATCGCGTGGGCGCGGAGGGAGATGGCGAACTACAAGGTGCCGCGGGAGGTGGAGTTCGTCGGGGAGCTGCCGAGGAACGCGAGCGGAAAGGTGGTGAAGGGGGTGCTGAGGTCACAACTACGTCGCTGACCGACGGAACATCGGCTTCACCGTGGGCGCGCCCGGCACAATCCGCAACGCACTGCGTCCCCTTACCCATGTCTCCCCTTGGAGCAGCCGGTGTCGTCTCCCGAACTCCCCATCACCCTGACCCCGCAGCAGGCGGCGACGGGGGTGACCCTCACCCTCACACTGCCGACCGGTCCCGCGCACATACGCATCCCACCCTGCCGGCACGGGGACGTGATCCCGACCCAGGTCGGCAACAGCACGGTGCTCCTGCGCATCCAGGTCGCCGGCCCCGCGCAGCCCGCGCGCAAGGCGAGTCCGTGGGGCTGCCTGGTGACGCTCGGCGTGGTCGGCGCCGTCATCGCGGCGCTGGTCCTCACCGACGACGGCGACGACAAGACCCCCACGGCCGGTTCGCCGACGGTCCCGGTCACCACGTCCGCGTTCCCGACCGCCACCCCGACCACGGCCCCGACGACGGAGGCGCCGCCGGACCCGTACGCCAAGGGCACCTGCCTCAACGGACGTCTGCCGGACTCGACGACCGCGCAGAGCGTGAGCGACGTGGAGGAGGTCCCCTGCTCGGCCTCGGACGCCCACTACCGGGTGATCGAGACGATCCCCCTGACCTCGGACCTGAACCGCTGCAACGACAACCCGAAGACGCAGTACGCGTTCTCCCACCGCTACACGATCAACGGGGCGACGGTCAACGAGTACGTGTACTGCCTGGTGGGCCTGGGCTCGTTCGCCCGCTGAGCCGCAGGACGACGACGCCGCTTCCCCCGCGGCCGCCGGTCGGAAGACGCCGAGCCGGGGCGGCCGGCGGCCGGGGCGCGGTTCTCGCGGCCCGTCCCTCCCGCGTCCGCGTCTCGCGCAGAAGGAGGGGCCGGGCATCTGCCCGGCCCCTCCTTGTGGCTGTCCGGCTGTGGTGCGCCGAGCCCTGCCTGACGATTCCCCCCGGTTCGTCAGGCGTCCCCCGGACTCCCGCGCGTCCATGCCCGGACAGCAACGGTCCTGGCGGCTCCCCCGATGGCGCCGCCGCGACCGCCCCCGTGGGAATGATCAGCTGGTCTGGGTCGGCTTGAACGGCTCCGACGTGGCGTGCTGGTCCAGGGTCGTGATGTCGCCCCCGGTCGCGTGCTGGTCGAGCGTCTTGACGCCGTCGATGTCACCGCCGGTGGCGTGCTGGTCCAGGGTGGTGATGTCGCCCCCGGTCGCGTGCTGGTCCTGAGGCTTCACGACGGGGTTGGTCTTCTTCGGCTCGGTCATGATGAGTCCCTCCGTTGGTTGAGCGGTGGATTGTAGGGCCCGCCCGGCTGCTCCCCCGTGGGCCGCCGGACGGGCCTCTCAGGGCCGCTCACCCTATTGCGCCGGAGCGACGGCCTCACCAGTGACCCGTCTGCCCCCCGACGCGGCGGATCGATGAGAGGAGCATGGCGGTCGGCGATAAACGTTCGATGAACGCGCAGTCCGTGATGCCTACGCGGCCGCCGCAGGCGTCAGCAGGCTCCTGATCGCGGCGGCCTCGGGTGAGTCGAGACTCTCGTGGATCGCGAGCGCCTCGCGCCAGCAGGCCTGCGCACGGCCACTCTGCCCGATGCCGTCGAGGGCCTGACCGAGCACCGTGAGCAGGTTTCCCCGCCGCCATTCGCCGCCGATGCCGCTGAGTACCGCGAGCGCCTGCTCCGCCATGGCCGCCGCCTGCGCCGGGCGCCGGGCGGCCAGTTCGAGCTCGGCGAGCCGGAAGAGCGTCATGCCCTCCCACAGCCGCTGGCGGCTGTCCCGGAAGACGGCCAGGGCTTCCCGCAGCGCCGCGGCGCCCCCGGCGTGGCGACCGCTCTGCGTCAGGGCCATGCCGAGCGCGTAGCGGCCGTTCGCCCCGCGGAGCGAGTGCCCCATGGAGTCGTATATGGAGATGCCCTGTTCCGCCAGGGACACCGCGCTCGCCACTCGGCCCGTGGCCAGGTGGATGCGCGAGAGGTTGCACAGGGCGCTCGCCTCGCCGGGGCTGTTCCCGTCCGCGCGGAAGCCCTCGATCGCCCTGCCCAGATGCTCTTCGCCGTCGGTCTGCCGGGTCTGGTAGATGGCGATGATGCCCCGGGCGTTGGCCGCCCAGGGCAGGGTCAGGGTGTCCAGGGTCTGCTCGGCCAGCCGCGCCGCGTGTTCCGCGTCCCGGTCGGCTTCGTCGAACCGGCCCGTGTACGTACGGACGTTGGTGAGGGTCATGTACGCACGGCCCTCGGCGTGCTCGTCGCCGATGTCGTGCGCCGCCTCGCGCAGGGCCGCGGCCACCGATTCGTACTGCTTCGAGTTGGTGCCGGACTCGCCCAGGTCGATGCATGCCCACAGCAGGTCCACCGCCCGCCGCAGGGTGCTGCCCGAACCGGCCGACTGCCTGACGCAGGCCAGCAGGCTGTTCGCCTCCGCGTACAGCCAGTCCTGGGCCGTGTGGCGGTCGGTGAAGGTCAGGCCCTCGTACTCCGTCGGCTCCAGGTGGTCGACCAGGCGGTCGCCCGGCCGCTCGATCGCGTAGACGCGGGCCGCAGTCGACAGGTAGAAGTCCAGCAGCCGGGAGAGGGCCGACTCCCGCTCCACCGGCGGCTGTTCATCACGCTCGGCACACGCACGCGCGTAGAGGCGGACGAGGTCGTGGTAGCGGTAGCGGCCCGGCGCCGCGGACTCCAGGAGGGAGGTGTCGACCAGGGCCTCCAGGAGATCCTCCGTGGTGTGGAGTTCCAGGTCGAGGACGGCCGCGGCGGCCGCGAGGGAGATGTCCGGGCCGTCCGCCAGGCCCAGCAGGCGGAACGCGCGCGCCTGCGCCGGTTCCAGCTGGCCGTAGCCGAGTTCGAAGGTCGCCTTGACCGCGAGGTCGCCCGCCTGGAGCTCGTCCAGGCGACGGCGCTCGTCGGCGAGCTTCGCCGCCAGGACCGCCACGGTCCACGTGCGGCGCGCCGCCAGACGGGAGGCGGCGATACGGATCGCGAGCGGCAGGAAGCCGCAGGCAGCGACCACGTCGAGGGCCGCCTCCCGCTCCGCCGAGACCCGCTCGTCGCCGACGATCCGCGTGAAGAGCTGGAGCGCCTCCTCCGGCGACATGACGTCGAGGTCCACCAGGTGCGCCCCCTCCAGATCCACCATCCGGATCCGGCTCGTCACCAGCGCCGCGCAGCCCGCCGTGCCCGGCAGGAGGGGGCGGATCTGGGCCGCGTCGCGGGCGTTGTCGAGCAGGACGAGCACCCGGCGGCCGTCCAGGGTCGAGCGGTACAGCGCCGCCCGCTCGTCCAGCGAGTCGGGGATCGCGGAGTCGGGGGTGCCAAGGGCGCGGAGGAAGGCCCCGAGGACGGTTTCGGGAGCCGCCGCCCTCGCGCCCGCGCCCTGGAGGTCCACGTACAGCTGGCCGTCGGGGAAGTGCGGCCGGGCCTCGTGCGCCACGTGCACGGCGAGCGTCGTCTTGCCGACGCCGCCGATGCCCGCGAGCGCCGAGACGGCCATCACGGAGCCCTCCGCCGTGGCCAGCCGCTTGCTCAGGTCCCGGACGAAGGAGTTGCGGCCGGTGAAGTCCGGGACCGTGGCCGGCAGCTGCGCGGGCCGCGCCACGACCGGCGCCGGGGCCGATTCCTCCACCGGGCGGGCCAGTTCGGCGTCCGCCTGGAGGATCCGCTGCTGGAGGCGGGAGAGTTCCGCGCGCGGGTCGACGCCCAGCTCGTCGGCGAGGAGCCGGCGGGTGTCCGCGTACACGGCCAGCGCCTCGGCCTGCCGGCCGCTGCGGTAGAGGGCCAGCATCAGCAGTTCGCGCAGGCGCTCCCGCAGCGGATGCGCCGCCGTCAGCGCGGTCAGCTCGGAGACGGCCTCGGCGTGCGCCCCGGCCTCCAGGTCCATGTCGAGCCGGGTCTCCAGGAGCTGCAGACGCCACTCCTCCAGGCGTACCCGCTGCGTCTCGGCGTACGGCCCGGGCACGGAGGCCAGCGCCTCGCCGTCCCAGAGCCCGAGGGCCTTCCCCAGCCGGCTCCTCGCCGCGCCGCGGTCCCCGGCCGCTCGCAGCTTCTCGGCCTCGGCCACCAGCTCCTGGGCGACGTTCAGGTCCACCGCACCGCCCGGGACGCGGATCGCGTAGCCGCCGGCGTCGCTGACCAGGACCCCGGGGTCCAGGATCTTGCGCAGCCGTGAGGCGTACGTCCGTACCGCCGCCAGCGCCTGCGAGGGCGACTCGTCGCCCCAGATGGCGTCGATGAGCTCCGCGGCCGTGGCCGTGCGGCCCTCGCGCATCAGGAGCGCGGCGAGCAGGGCCCGCTGCTGCGGGGAGCCGGACGGCAGCGCTTCGCCGTCCCGCCAGGCGCGTACGGGCCCGAGCACGCCGAAGTGCAGGTCTCCGCCGCTGTGGAGACCCGCCCCCGGAGCCCGCTGCTCCGGTACTCGCGGCCCGTTCTCACGGTCCATAGCTCCCCCTGCCCGCACCGCTGGTTTCGCCCAAGACAGTCTGCCTTGTCCGGAGGGGGCACGTCAGCATCGGGTGACTGTCTGCACAAGTCCTGCAACAGGATCCGACCGGATCTCCGACCGGATCCGGCAGGTTCCGGCCGCTCCGGGCCTCCCGACTAGCTGACGGGTCGTCAGATCGGCGCTACCGTGAAACGCATGGAGACCTTCCCGAAGATCATCTCGGTGGACGACCACACCGTGGAGCCGCCTCACGTCTGGCGGGACCGGCTCCCGTCCAGGTACCGCGACACCGGCCCTCGGATCGTCCGGGCGCCCCTGAAGGAAATGACCTTCCTCGGCGGCAAGTTCGCGCCCGTCATGGGCGCGAAGGGCGACGACGGGCCCATCGGCGACTGGTGGGTGTACGAGGATCTGCATCGACCGCTCACCCGTCTCGACACCGCCGTCGGCTACGACAGGGACGAGATCAGGCTCGAGGTCATCACCTACGAGCAGATGCGCCCCGGCTCCTACAGCGTCCCCGACAGGCTCGCCGACATGGACGTCAACCACGTCCAGTCCGCGCTCTGCTTTCCCACCTTCCCGCGCTTCTGCGGGCAGACCTTCACCGAGGCGAGCGACCGCGAGCTCGGCCTCCTCGGGATCCGCGCGTACAACGACTGGATGGTGGAGGAGTGGTGCGGGCCGGAGGCCGGGGGCCGCCTCATCCCGCTCACCCTCATACCCCTCTGGGACGCCGAACTCGCCGCCGAGGAGGTGCGGCGCAACGCCGCCCGCGGGGTCCGTGCCGTCGCCTTCTCCGAGATACCGCCCCACCTCGGGCTGCCCTCGATCCACACCGACTACTGGGACCCGTTCCTGCGGGCCTGCGACGAGACGGGCACCGTCGTCGCCATGCACATCGGCTCCTCCAGCCGGATGCCGTCCACCTCCGCCGACGCACCGCCCGCGGTCGGCTCCACCATCACCTTCGCCAACTGCTGTTTCTCGATGGTGGACTGGCTGATGAGCGGGAAGTTCGAGCGCTTCCCCAACGTGAGGATCATGTACGCGGAGGGCCAGATCGGCTGGATCCCGTACATCCTGGAGCGCGCCGACGTGGTCTGGGAGGAGAACCGCGGCTGGGGCGGTGTCGCGGAGAAGGTGCTGCGTCCGCCGTCGGAGCTCTTCGCCGAGCACGTCTACGGCTGCTTCTTCGACGACGCCTTCGGGCTGAAGAACCTCGACGCGATCGGCGTCGGCAACGTCCTGTACGAGACCGACTACCCGCACTCCGACTCCACCTGGCCCAAGTCCCGGGAGGTCGGCGAGGCGCAGATGGGCCACCTGGCGCCGGACGTGGTGGAGCGGATCGTGCGCGGCAACGCGATCGAGCTGCTCGGCCTCACGGCGGACGGGCTCTGGGTGCCGTGACACCACGGCGAGCGGCCGCCCCCCGTCGTGGGGGTGCGGCCGCTCCTGCGTGCGCCTCTGCCCCGGAGGGTCGCCGGTCGTCTCTCTCCCGGCCCGTGGGTCCCGTCACCGCACACCTCTTGTCTGATGGGTCGTCAGACGCAAGCATGAGAGCCGCCGATCGATATGACGAATCGTCAGATCCGGAGGGATCGCCATGGTGGTCTACGGGATGCAGCTCCCGGTCCAGTCGCAGAGCACGATCTACGCCGAGCCCTGGGAGGCCGCCGCCGGGCCCGCCGATCTCGTCGAGATCGCCCGCACCGCCGACCGGACCGGCTTCGACTACGTCGCGTGCTGCGACCATGTCGCCATCCCGCGCCGTCTGGCCGGACCCATGAGCACCGTCTGGTACGACCCGGTCGCCACGCTCTCCTTCCTCGCCGCCGCCACCGAGCGCGTCCGGCTGCTGTCCCATGTCGCCGTCGTCGGTCTGCGCCACCCGCTGGTGAGCGCCAAGGCGTACGCGACCCTCGACCACCTCTCCGGCGGCCGGCTGGTCCTCGGCGTCGGGGCGGGCCATGTGCGAGAGGAGTTCGAGGCCGTCGGGGCCGACTTCGAGGGCCGCGGAGGCGTCCTCGACGAGACGATCGACGCCCTGAAGGCGGCGCTCGGTCCGGAGGAGTACCCGGAGCACGCGGGTGAGCGGTTCGCCTTCAAGGGCCTCGGCCAGATGCCCAGGCCGGCCCAGGAGCGGGTGCCGGTCTGGGTCGGCGGCTCCTCGCCGGCGGCCGTGCGCAGAGCGGCGCTCCGGGGCGACGGCTGGCTGCCGCAGGGCGACCCGAGGGAGAAGCTGCCCGCGCAGATCGCCCGGCTCGGCCGCCTGCGCGCCGAGGCCGGGATCGAGGACCCGATCACCGTCGGGGCGATCGTCGAGCCCCTCTACGTCGGCGAGGCCGGCTGGGAGGTCGGACGGCGGACGCTGACCGGGAAGCCGGAGGCCCTCGCCGAGTCGCTGCGCGCGTACGGCGAGATGGGCGTGCATCAGATCCAGGTCCGGTTCCGCTCCCGGAGCCGTGCCGAACTCACCGATCAGATGGCGGCGTTCGCCGCCGAGGTCGCCCCCCACCTGAGCTGAGGAGTGGACGGACATGGGCAAGCTGGACGGGCGCGTCGTCGTCGTGACGGGTGCGGCGCGCGGGCAGGGCGAGCAGGAGGCGCGGCTCTTCGCCGCCGAGGGGGCGCGGGTCGTCCTCGCCGACGTGCTCGACGACCAGGGCGAGGCGCTCGCCAAGGAGCTGGGGGAGGAGCGGGCCGCGTACGTCCACCTCGACGTGACGAAGGAGGAGGAGTGGGCGGGCGCGGTCGCCGCCGCCAAGGAGCGCTTCGGCCGGATCGACGGACTCGTCAACAACGCCGGCATCCTCCGCTTCAACGAGCTGGTGGCCACCCCGCTCGACGAGTTCCAGGCGATCGTGCAGGTCAACCAGGTCGGCTGTTTCCTGGGGATCCGCACCGTCGCGCCGGAGATCGAGGCGGCCGGCGGCGGGACGATCGTCAACACCGCCTCGTACACGGGAGTCACGGGCATGGCGGGCGTCGGCGCGTACGCCGCGACCAAGCACGCCGTGCTCGGGCTCACCCGCGTGGCGGCGCTGGAGCTGGCGGCCAAGGGGATCCGGGTCAACGCGGTCTGCCCGGGCGCGATCGACACCCCCATGAGCAACCCGGAGGGCGTGGACCCGGCGGCGACGGCCGAGCTCTACCGGAAGCTGGTGCCGCTGGGGCGGATCGGGCGGCCGGAGGAGGTCGCGGCGCTCGCGCTCTTCCTGACCTCGGAGGACTCCGCGTACATCACCGGTCAGCCCTTCGTCATCGACGGCGGCTGGCTGGCCGGAGTGAGTCTGTTCTGAACAGTTCTGACGATCCATCAGGTATTGACGCACCCGTCACGTGGTGCGAAAGTCGGGCACAGGAAATCTGACGGTACGTCAGAAACAATGAGGACGGTGAACCCCCTTGGAATTCGGGATCTTCGTACAGGGATACGTCGGCAAGCGGGCCGAGACCGATCCCGAGGCCGAGCACAAGGCGCTGATGGAGGAGACCGAGTACGTCATCCAGGCGGACAGGTCCGGGTTCAAGTACGCCTGGGCGTCCGAGCACCACTTCCTGGAGGAGTACTCGCACCTCTCGGCGAACGACGTCTACCTGGGCTACCTCGCCCACGCCACCGACCGGATCCACCTCGGCTCCGGCATCTTCAACCCCCTCGCGCCGGTGAACCACCCGGTCAAGGTCGCCGAGAAGGTCGCCATGCTCGACCATCTCTCCCAGGGGCGCTTCGAGTTCGGCTCGGGGCGCGGGGCGGGCTCCCACGAGATCCTCGGGTTCATGCCGGGCATCACCGACATGAACCACACCAAGGAGATCTGGGAAGAGACCATCGCCGAGTTCCCCAAGATGTGGCTCCAGGACGAGTACGTCGGCTTCCAGGGCAAGCACTGGTCCCTGCCGCCGCGCAAGGTCCTGCCCAAGCCGTACGGGAAGTCCCACCCGGCCATGTGGTACGCGGCCGGGTCCCCGTCCTCGTACGCCATGGCCGGCAAGAAGGGGCTCGGCGTCCTCGGCTTCAGCGTGCAGAAGGTCTCCGACATGGAGTGGGTCGTCGAGTCGTACAAGACGGCCGTCAAGGAGGCCAAGGCCGTCGGCGGCTTCGTCAACGACAACGTGATGGTCACGTCGACCGCGATCTGCGCGGAGACGCACGACAAGGCCGTCGAGATCGCGGTGGGCGGCGGGCTCAACTACCTGCAGTCGCTGCTCTTCCGCTACCACGACACCTTCCCGCGTCCCGAGGGCATTCCGGAGTGGCCGGAGCTGCTGCCGGAGTACAGCGCCGAGATCATCGAACTCCTCATCGCCGAGGAGCTGATGATCTGCGGCGACCCGGAGGAGGTCCTGGGCCAGTGCAAGCGCTGGGAGCAGGCGGGCGCGGACCAGCTGTCGTTCGGGCTGCCGATCGGGGTCTCGTACGAGGACACGATGAACTCGATCAAGCTGATCGGTGAGCACGTGATCCCGAAGATCGACACGGACCCGGTCCACCGCACGACCCGCTTCCGGCAGCAGGCCGGGGAGTAGGGCCCCGAACCGGGGCGGTGTCTTCCCGGACCACCGTCCCGACCGGCCCCGGTCGGGGACGTCGTAGCCGCGGCCGGCTACCGCGTCCCCGACCGGGGCATGTCCGGCCCGTCGTGGGCGACTGTTCCGCTGGGGTCCCCCAGGGCGAAGCCCCGGGCGGAGGAACCGGTGGGCACGACCCACCGGGCCGCGCAGGGCTCCGCGGGCCCGTGCCCCGGGTCCCGCACTGAGCATCCCGTACGGAGGAAAGGGACCCCATGCTCGACCACCTCATCAAGGGCGCCACCGTCGTGGACGGCACCGGCGCCCCCGCCTTCGTCGCCGACGTCGGCATACGCGAGGGGCGCATCGCCCTGATCGCCGCGCCCGGTACGACGACCGAGAGCGCCCGCACCACCGAGGACGCCACCGGCCTCGTCCTCACCCCCGGCTTCGTCGACCCCCACACCCATTACGACGCCCAGCTCTTCTGGGACCCCTTCGCAACCCCCTCCATGAACCACGGCGTCACCACCGTCGCCGGCGGCAACTGCGGCTTCACCCTCGCGCCCCTCCACCCGGAGCGGCCCGAGGACGCCGACTACACCCGCCGCATGATGTCCAAGGTGGAGGGCATGGCCCTCAAGGCCCTGGAGGAGGGCGTCGACTGGACCTGGTCGTCCTTCGCCGAGTACCTCGACGCCCTCGAAGGACGGATCGCCGTCAACGCCGGCTTCATGGTGGGGCACTGCGCCCTGCGCCGGTACGTGATGGGGGCCGAGGCCGTCGGCGGGCAGCCCACGACCGAGCAGCTGGAGGCGATGGTCGGGCTCCTCAAGGAGGCCATGGACGCCGGCGCCTGGGGCCTGTCCACCACCCAGTCCTCCACCCACTCCGACGGCGAAGGCGCCCCCGTCGCCTCCCGGCATGCCACGCCCGCCGAGCTCATCGCGCTCTCCCGGGCCGTCGGCGAACACGAGGGCACCCAGCTGGAGGCGATCCTCGCCGGCTGCCTCGACCAGTTCTCCGACGAGGAGATCGACCTCTTCGTCGACATGACGGCGGCCGCCGGCCGGCCCCTGAACTGGAACGTCCTCACCATCGACGCGGGCGTCCCCGAGCGCGTCCCGCGCCAGCTCGTCGCCTCCGAACGCGCCCGCAAGTCCGGCGGCCGGATCGTCGCGCTCACCATGCCGATCCTCACCCCCATGAACATGTCGCTCGGCACCTTCTGCGCCCTCAACCTCATCCCCGGCTGGGGCGAGATCCTGGCCCTTCCCGTCCCCGACCGGATCGCGAAGCTGCGCGACCCGGACGTGCGGGCCGAGATGCTGCGCCGCGCCGACTCCAAGGAGGCCGGTGTCTTCCGCCGCCTGGCGAACTTCGGCCGGTACGTCATCGGGGACACGTACTCCGACGAGAACCGGGGGCTCACCGGACGGGTCGTCCGCGACATCGCCGCCGAGCGCGGCCAGGACTCCTTCCAGTGCCTCGTCGAGATCTGCGCCAACGACGAGCTGCGGACCGTGCTGTGGCCCATGCCCACCGACAACGACCCCGCCTCCTGGGCGCTCCGCCGCGAGACCTGGGACCACGAGGACGTGATGCTGGGCGGCTCCGACGCCGGCGCGCACCTGGACCGCATGTGCGGCGCCCCGTACACCACCCGCTTCCTCGGCGACTGTCTGCGCGGCCGGAAGCTGCTCCCTCTCGAACAGGCGGTGAAGATGCTCACCGACGATCCGGCCCGGCTGTTCGGGCTGCGTGAGCGGGGGCGGATCGTGGAGGGCTTCCACGCCGATCTGGTCCTCCTCGACCCCGAGCGGATCGACGCGGGACCGGCGACCCTGGTGCACGACCTGCCGGGCGACAGCCCCCGGCTCGACTCGCGGGCGATCGGCGTCGTGTCGGTCCGCGTCAACGGCGTGGAGACCATCCGCGACGACGAGGTGACCGGCGCGATACCGGGCAAGGTGCTGCGCTCCGGCCGCGACACGAGGACGGTGTCCACCAGGTGACTCAGCGACTGTTCATCGACGGCGAGTGGGTCGAGCCCGACGGCGGGCACTACGAGGTGGTCGACCCGGCCACCGAGGAGGTCGTCGGCCTCGCGCCCGAGGCCTCCCGCGCCCAGGTGTACGAGGCGGCCGCCGCCGCCCGCGCGGCCTTCGACTCCTGGTCCCGTACCAAGCCGGAGGAGCGGGCCGCGATCCTCGACCGGGCCGCGGACCTGATGGCCCGCGACGCCGAGGCGAACACGGTCCTCGCACAGGCCGAGACGGGGGCGACGACCGGCACCGCGCGCGGGATGCAGGTCGCCGTCGGCTCCTCCCGCTTCCGCCGGTACGCGCGCGGCGCCCTGGAACCGGTCGAGCAGGCGCTGCCCCCGCAGATCAACGAGGCCGGGCCGATGGGCAGGGCCGGGGTCTTCGGCGCGGTGGCGGTACGACGCCCGGTCGGCGTGGTCACCTGCATCACCTCTTACAACAATCCCTGGGCCAACCCGGCCGGCAAGATCGCCCCGGCGCTCGCCATGGGCAACACGGTGGTCGTGAAGCCCGCCCCGCAGGACCCGCTCTCCGTGTACGCGATGACCCGTGCCCTGGAGGAGGCCGGCGTCCCGGCGGGCGTCGTCAACGTCGTCACGGGGACGAGCACGGACGTCGGCGAGGCGGCCGTCGACTCCCCGGACGTCGACATGGTCTCCTTCACCGGCTCCACCGCCGTCGGGCAGCGCATCGGCGAGGTCTGCGGGCGGGAGCTGAAGCGGCAGCTGATGGAGCTGGGCGGCAAGGGCGCGGCGCTCGTCTTCGACGACGCCGACCTGGACTCCGCCGTGATGGGGATCGGCACCACCTTCTCCTTCTACAGCGGACAGATCTGTACGGCCCCGACCCGGGTCCTCGCCCAGCGCGGGATCCACGACCAGCTGATCGAGAAGCTCACCGGTTATCTGGCCTTCATGAAGGTGGGGGACCCGACGGCGCAGGGCACCGTGGTCGGGCCGGTGATCTCGGCGGCCCACCGCGACCGGGTGGAGTCGTACATCGCCCTGGGTCGGAAGGAGGGGGCCCGGGTCGTCGTGGGCGGTGAGCGGCCGGACCTCGCGAAGGGCTTCTACGTGGCCCCGACCCTGCTCGCGGAGTGCACGAACGACATGCGGGTGGTCCGCGAGGAGATCTTCGGTCCGGTCGTCGTGGTCGTCCCCTTCGACGACGAGGAGGAGGGCGTCGCGCTGGCGAACGACAGCGACTACGGGCTGATCGACTACGTGTGGTCCGGGGACGTGGCCCGCGCTTTCCGTGTCGCGGCGCGGCTGCGGGCCGGCGGCGTCGGGGTGAACACCATCGGACGGAACATGGAGGCGCCGTTCGGCGGCTTCAAGAAGAGCGGTGTGGGACGGGACGTGGGGTCCTACGCGCTCCATGCGTACAGCGAGACGCAGGCGGTGGTCTGGCCCGGCTGATCCGCTCCCCGCACGGCCCCGAAAATACTTCGGGAAAATTTGAAACCGGACATTCGGGACAGTGCTGCGGTTCCCGCATATCGGACGGCCTCTGAGACGCCTACCAATCGGTCGGTGTGGGCGGCTGGTCGATCTTTCAATCAATGCCGAGAGGGTCCCGTCGACCTCTCAATGCAAGGTGAAGATCGCTGAACGCTCTGGAGTCAGATCTTCCGGATGTGGAAACCGCAGCACTTAACGTCCTGTTCATGACTCAGGTGGATGCACGGCCCCAGGCCGGAGACACGGTAAGGGGCGTCACCGCCTCGGGCGACACCCATGGCGTACGCACCAAGGGACTCGGCGGGAACTCCGTCGGGCTGATGGGCAGTGCCGTCATCGGCATCTCGACCGTCGCCCCCGTCTACTGTCTGACCTCGACGCTCGGCTCCACGGCCGGCGAGGTCGGACTCCAGATGCCCGCGATCTTCCTCGCCGGCTTCCTCCCGATGCTGCTCGTCGCCTTCGCGTACCGCGAGCTGAACCGGGTCATGCCCGACTGCGGCACCTCCTTCACCTGGACCGTGAAGGCCTTCGGCCCCAAGATCGGCTGGATGTGCGGCTGGGGCCTCGTCATCGCGACGATCATCGTGCTCTCCAACCTGGCCGGCGTCGCGACCTCCTACTTCTGGCTCCTCGCCGGTGAGATCACGGGCAGCGAGTCGATCGCCGCCCTGGACGACAACAAGGCCGTCCACATCCTCACCTGCCTCGCGCTCATCGCCGTCGCCACCGCGATCAGCTACCGCGGCATGACCGCCACCAAGGGCGTGCAGTACGCCCTCGTCGGCCTCCAGCTCGTCGTCCTCGCGCTCTTCGTCGCGATGGCCTTCCAGAAGGCCGGCAGCGGCGCCTTCGACACCGGGCTCTCCTTCTCCTGGGAGTGGATGAACCCGTTCGCCGTCCAGTCCTTCGCCGCCTTCACGGCCGGTCTGTCCCTCTCGATCTTCATGTACTGGGGCTGGGACGCCTGCATGGCGACCAACGAGGAGACCACCGGCAGCACCAAGACCCCCGGCCGCGCGGCGCTCATCGCGATGGTCGTCCTGGTCGGCTCCTACCTCGCCACCGGCGTCGCCGCGCAGATGGCCGTCGGCTCCGGCGACAGCGGGCTCGGCCTCGCCAACCCGGAGACCTCCGACAACGTCTTCGCCGCCCTCGCGGGCCCGGTCATGGGCCCCGCCCTCGGCATCCTGCTCTTCATCGCCGTCCTCGCCTCGGCGGCGGCCAGCCTCCAGACGACGTTCATCCCGGTGGCCCGCACAGTGCTGGCGATGTCGACGTACGAGGCGCTCCCCGCGTCCTTCGCCAAGGTCCACCCTCGCTTCAAGGTGCCCGGCAAGGCCACGATCATCGCGGGCGTCGCCACCGGCGTCTTCTACACGGTGATGACCCTGGTCAGCGAGAACGTCCTGGTCGACACGATCTACGCGCTCGGCCTGATGATCTGCTTCTACTACTCGCTGACCGCGTTCGCCTGCGCCTGGTACTTCCGCAAGGAGCTCTTCCGCTCCGGCCGGGACTTCGTCTACAAGGGCCTGTGCCCGGTCCTCGGCGGCATCCTGCTGACCGCGGTCTTCGGCAAGACGCTGTACGACATGTGGGACCCGGCCTACGGCAGCGGCTCCTCGGTCTTCGGCGTCGGCTCGGTCTTCGTGATCGGTGTCGGACTGCTGCTGGTCGGCGTGGTGATCATGCTGGTGATGCAGCGCAAGAGCCCGGCGTTCTTCCGGGGCGAGGTGCTCACGAAGGAGACGCCGTCGCTGGTGGTGGCGGACTGAGGCCGCGGGTGTGCACCCCTGAGTCATGAACGAACGAGGTGGGGGGGCCCCCCGGCCGGCCCCCCCCCCCCGGCCGGCGC
>NZ_JBHTTQ010000053.1:0-47678 GCF_042794475.1 Streptomyces sp. NPDC056527 | reverse complement strand
GGAGCGGCGGAGGAACCGGACCGGATCGCCGACGCGGCCGTCTCCATGGCCCTCCGAGGCGTCAGCGGCTGATCCTCGATCCTCCTCGGGGCCCCGGCCCCCCCGGCCCCCCCCCCCCCCCCCCCCCCCCCCCCGGGGGGGGGGGGGGGGGGCCCCCCCCCCCCCCCCCCGCGCCCGGCGTCGGCAGGGCTCTGACGCCGGGGCCGTCGCTGTCGCTACGTTCCGGTGGAGGGCGCCAGGGGCCGGACCCCAGAACGCGGCCGGCGTGCTGCTTGTCGTGTCGTCCTTCATCGGTCAGGCGGCCGACCGTTAGGCTCGCGTTGCCACAAGGGCCGAACTTCGCGGAGGGCAGGGCGACGGGGAACAATCGAGAGCGCCTCGTCAGAACACTGACGTTCTGGCTGCGGCCGGCCTTCGCATTGCGGGTCATCAACCGGTTTCAGAAGATCGTGGGTTTCGACCGCTCGATGGCCCTGGCGTCCAGCGCCCTGACAGCATTGGTCCCGCTCGCGATCCTCCTCGGCGCCGTCCTGAGCAACGTCGTTCACTACGACGCCGCAGAGCAGATCATCAAGCGCTACAACCTCAGCGGAGCAGGAGCCACGGCGGTCAATTCGTTGTTCTCACCCGCGGAAGCGACCAGCGCGAGCGTGGGCATCTTCGGGTTCGTGTTTCTGACGATCTCGGTGTTGAGCTTCGCGCGAGCCTCCCAGCGGCTCTTCGAGCAGGTGTGGGAACTCAAACCCCTCAGTGTGCGCAACACACGCAACGGCTTGTGGTGGATCCTCACGCTCGGTGGCTACCTGGGGGTGACCGCATTGCTCTCCACACTCTTCGATGGGGGCGCGCTCGGTCTGGTCGCCGTGATGTGCGGCGTGCTGGTGACCGCCACCTTCCTCGTCTGGAGCGGCTGGATCCTGTCGGCGAAACGGATCAGCTGGCCGGACCTTCTTCCCTTCGGCGTCACCGGCGCCGTTCTGACGGCGGCCTACTCGGTGGGCGCCAGCATCTACATGCCGCACCTGTTCAACTCCTCCGTGGCACGCTACGGGGTGGTCGGTGCAGTCTTCGCGATGATCTCCGCCCTCTTCGCGGCCATGTTGGTCCTGGTCGCTTCGGCGGCGCTCGGACGAGAAGTACAGGACGAGCTCAGCCGCATCCGTCAGGGCCAGCGCCCTTCCGACCACGAGGTCCGCCGACAGTGGGACAGCGTGGTCGAGCAGACTCGGTCGCGATGGCGCACGGTACGCGGACAGGTCTCCCACCACCGGGTCAAGAGCCCGAACCATTGACAGGCTGCCGGCCGGAGCCGTCGCCCTGATCGCGTGGCGACGGCCGACCCGCAACGCTCCGCCGCCCTTCGCCGCGTCGGCGAGCCCGAAGGCACGAGAGACGGGTCGCTGCGCCGACGCGGCGACCCGTTCGGCTGTGCGCCGCACGTCACCGACTGCCGGACATGGCGGAGTGCGTGATCAGGCTGCGGTGGTGAGCAGGTCGCTCAGGGGCTGGGCCGAGTCCGTTCCCGAGTGGCCGAGGGGCGCGTCGAAGCTCCAGACGAGGAAGAGAAGGAAGACCACGAGGGCGCTGAAGGTGGTCGCCAGCAGCAGTTCGCGCGCGGAGCGGCGGATCTGCAGGGTGTAGAGCAGGCCGAGGGTGACCATGGCACCGGCGACGAGGCCGAACCAGAGCGCGGCGGGCAGCGTGGTGCCGGAAGTGTCCAGGCGCTGGTGACGGGCGTCGTCCGCGGCCGCTACCTGGTCCAGGAGCGGTTGGTAGGCCTGGGCCTGGAGTTCGTCCGCCGGGGTGCGGTGGGCGATGTCGCTCCGGATCCGGCCCAGCAGCTCGGCGCCGGTGCCGTCGACGGGCGTGCCGTCCTTCAGGGCGGGCCATTCGGCGGTGACGGCATGACGGGCGTAGGCGTCGATGTGCTCCTTGATCTGCGTCCGGAAGGCGGCCGGGTAGACGTCCAGTCGTTGGTCGATCTCGTACAGGGCCTGAGCCTCTCGCTGGACGGTGTCCTCGGCCGCACTACGGGCTTCCCACACGCCGGCGATCGCCAGGCCGAGCACGATGGCGTAGACGACCCCGACCATCATGACCATGTACTCCAGCACGTCCGGCGTCTCGGAGGTGTCCTCGTCGACTGCCACGCGGCGGTGCCGCAAGACGGTCGCCGTGACGACGAGAACGCAGACCAGGACCGAGGCCAGGGTGTAGACGAGCCATTCCGGCATTGCACAACTCCAGGACGAGCGAAGCGATGTGAACGAAGTACGGGGCGGGCACGACGGGCCGGTGGCGGACCAGCCGCCCCAGTGGGGAGACGGTGGTCAGCCACGGGCGCGGCGACGGGACCCCGGCCGCAGGGCGGCCGCGGCCAGAACAGCGGGCAGGGTGACCACGACCGTGGACATGGTCATCGAGATGCCGGCCGGAGCTGGGCGCGACGGACCGCCGGTGTAGTGCGAGCGCGGCACCCACCGGAAGGCTTGAGGCGCCTGTCTCGGCTGGGACGACGTCGGGGCGGCCGGGGTGGTACTCGGCACCTGGTCCGCCGGTGGTGTCAGGTCCGGGCCGCGAGCGGGGGGCGCCGGTGCGGCTGGTGCCGGGGCGGCTTCCGGCGCCGAAAGTGTGGGTCCGGGCGGCTCCGGCGATGTCGGCTCGGGGGCCGACGGAGACGGAGCCGGCGGAGCCGGTGGAGTCGGCCGCGACGTGGGCGGTGGAGACGTCGGCGGGGACGTCGGTGTGCAGGTGGGTCGCTGGGATTCGGCTGCCTCGTCGCCGTAGCCCATGTCGATCACTACGTCCGGCGCGCACACCACCAGGCGATCGCCGGTGGGGGTGTGCTCCATGACGACGGCTACGTCGCCGTACTGCGGCAACGGGCACAGGACAGCCGCCGCCCCTAGACCGATACCGATCCAGCCACCCACTCGTCATTCCTCCCCGTAGCCAAGGGGCGGGGGTGCCGCCCTCAGACGCTGCCACTGCGGGTAACGATCATGGAGGGGACCGGTCACGGACACGGGATGCGCCGCCTGCCATCGGGGTGAACGACGCCGGTTTCCCGGCCCCCTCCCTGGGCGCGTGGCGCGACGCGGGTCAGGTGGTGAGAGTGGGCCAGGGGATGTCGGTTTCGACGGGGGCGGTGTAGTCGACGCCGGGGACGGAGAAGCCGTAGAGGCGGCGGACTTCGTCGCTGAACCAGTCGAGGTCGGCGAGCTCGCTGATGGTGTCGCCGGTCGCGGTGTTCCAGCGCTCGGCGACGGCGTTCTGCACGGCGGGGTCGAGTTCCCAGGCGTCGAGGCGGACCCGGCCCTCCTCGTCGAGGTCGAGGGGGCGGGCGCCGGTCAGCTGGTCCCACAGCTGCACCAGTTGGCCGATCGGGGCCACCATGGCGTCGTCGCCGAGGACGCCGCGAAGCAGCCCGACGTACAGGGCGATACCGGGGATGGCGGTGGAGGACTGGGTGACGGCAGCGGCGTTGACCGAGGTCACGGCTCGGCCGCCCAGGGTCTTGCCGAGGCGCTCGTCCAACGTGCGTGCGGTGGCTTCCAGATGGGACTTCGCCGCGCCGATGGTGCCCTGACGGTAGATCGCCGCGGTGAGCGGCGAGCCGATGTAGGACAGGGCGGCGGTGACGAAGCCGTCGGCGAGCAGGGAGCGGTCGGCCAGGAAGGTGATCCACCGTTCCCAGTCGGTGCCGCCCATCACCGCCACGGTCTGCTCGATGTCGTCGCCCTCGGCCGGCGCGGTGGTGACCTCCTTCACCTCCGGGGCACCGTCCGCGTCGAAGACGAGGGTCTTGGTGGTGTGGGGCGAGCCGACCGGCTTGAGGACCGAGGCATACACGTCTCCGGTGTCCGGGTCGGTGCGGCGTGGTGCGGCCACCGAGTAGATCAGGAAGTCGAGTCGTCCCCCGAACCGCTCGGCGAGAAGGTCGGCCACCTGCTCCTTCATCGCGTCACTGAACGCATCGCCGTTGAGGAAGACCATGTCCCGCCCGTGCTGTCGGGCGAGCCGGGCGGTGGCGGCGGTGCGGTACCAGCCGGCTGTGCCGGTGCGCCGCGCGGGCGCCTTCTCGAAGCACACGCCGATGCCGCGGATACCGACACGGGCCAGGCCCGCGATCGTAGCGGCCAGGCCGTATCCGGCGGACGAGCCGATGACCAGGGCCACCGGCCCTTCGCGCCCGGCGGTGTCCGGGGCGGGGACGGCCTGCCACATCTCGTCCACCAGCTGTCGGCAGCCGCCAGGATGGGAGTCGAGGAACAGGAAGCCCCGGCTCTTGGGCGCAATGACGCGTTCGCTCACAGTGTGGTGTCCCAGGTGTCGTCACGGACAAGGACGCGGCGGCCGCCTCGGCCACCCCGTTCTGCAAGTCTGCGGTCGTTTCGACGAGCATGGTGATCTTGACCTGCCACAACGATGCCGAGCCGGGCTTGGAGGGTTCCCACTAGGCGGTTTCGCTGCGATCAGGGGGCGTTGGTCCAGGTGGGTCGTCGACTGACGTGCAACGGCCATGGTTCGGCATGCCGGTTGTCAGAGGCCGCTGGCAGCATCACCGTATGACGTCATCCGTACCACCCCGCCGCGGCCGGTCGACGTCACCACAACCTTTCCTCAACTGGCCCCGCTGGCACGCCCGGCGATCCGCTTACATCCCCGCCGGTTCGGAAGACGTACCCCTGCTGCGACCGCAGGGACAGGACGACCCCAGGCATCGGAATCGGCACCGCAATCGTTGCGCGTGTGGCAGGGCTACGCTGACCCGATGATCGAGGACGGCGCCACTGACAAGGGAAGCGTGACCACGGTGCGGCGGATCGGCGACACGATCCGCCGACCGGCCGGCGAGTGGACGCCTGCGGTGCATGCCCTGCTGACGCACCTGGAAACGGTGGGATTCACTCGGGCTCCGCGAGTCCTTGGCGCCGACGGGACCGATGAGGTCCTGTCGCTGCTGCACGGCGAACCCGCGTTCACGCCTTGGCCGTCGGTTCTGCGGTCAACCGCCGGAATCGGCGAACTGGGGCGCTGGCTGCGCGAATACCACGACGCTGTCCGGGACTTCCAGCCACCGGCCGACGCGCGATGGCTGGGCCAGGAGGACGAGTCGAGGCCCGGCATGGTCATTCGGCACGGCGACCTCGGCCCGTGGAACTCCGTCTGGAGCGGCGACCGACTGGCCGGCTTCATCGACTGGGACTTCGCAGCGCCCGGTCATGCCCTCGACGACCTCGCACAGCTCGCCTGGTACGCCGTGCCGCTGCGTTCCGTCGAGCAGCAGCGAAGGGCTTCGATCACCGGTGAGCACACCCTGCGGAGCCGCCTCGAGGCCCTGTGCGCCGCCTACGGGGCACAGCCGTCAGCAGTTCTCGATGCGCTGGATGCCGTCCAGTCCCGCGAGGCCGAGCGCATCGAACGACTCGGTCGGCTAGGCCACGAGCCGTGGGCGACCTTCCTGGCCCGTGGCGATGTGCCCGAGATGCTGGCCGAGCGCTCCTGGCTCCGATCCCATCGCTCGGTTCTCCTGGGTGATCAGGGCAGCTGAGCACGGGCCCGTCCCGGGCGACCCCACTGGACCGGTCTCGTACGGGCACTGGCGCCGACACCGGGGTCGCCGGCACCGCGCCGCCGGGTGGAGCCTGGGGCGGCCGGGCTGCCAGCCACTTCGCCGACCGTATGGGCACGGGGCCGCGCCAGCGGCGGGCCCTCTCCACGGGGGAGCAGCGGTGCTCGGCACCGCTGCTCCACGCAGGTGGCGTCGCGAGGCTGGCCGCGGTGTTCGTCAGCCCAGGCGGGTGAGCCTGTCGGTGAAAGAGGGCTCCTTCAGGTCCGTCTGCACTGTCACCGGGACCGACGCGGCCCCAGGCCCGCTGCCCACGGTCAGCGTGGCGACCTCGGTGCCGGACGCGGCCGAGCGGGGGAGCGTCTTTCCGTTGCCAGTCAGGACGGCGTCCAGCTGCTGGCCGGGTACGCCGACGACTTGGAGGTCTTTCGCAGCCACCACAGGTGTGCGCCGCCCCAGACCGTTGTCCACGTGACCGACGACCTGACCCTTCGCGACGACGGTCACGGACGTGAGACCCGCCCGGACGGCCGCGACGACCTTCTCGCTGTTGGACTTCACCAGGTCCAGGCTCTTGATGGCGTCGGGGTCGGGCCCGTCGACCCGCTGGCCCATCATCGAGCCGAGGATCAGCGGTGTCCGCGAGCCGACCGTCTTGTACGCGGCCCACACCAGCGTGCCGCCCGCCGGTGTACTGGAACCCGTCTTGATGCCCCTGATGCTCAGCCCGGCGACAAGCAGGCTGGCGTTGTTGTTGGACAGAGGCTCCGGCAGCCCCTTGATCGTGGCGTTCGGCATGGCGACGATCGCCCGGAAGACGTCGAACTTCATGACCTCCTCCGCCAGCTTCAGCTGGTCGACGGCCGTGCTCACGGTCTTCGCGTCCAGCCCGCTGGGGTCGGTGTAGGTCGTGTCGTGCATCCCGAGATCCTTGGCCGCCGCGTTCATCTTCGCCACGAAGGCCTCCGTGGAGTCGCCCCCACCGTCCCACCGGGCCAGCAACCGGGCGACGTTGTTGCCCGACGGGATCATCAGCATCTTCAGCATGTCCTGCTGGCTGAAGGTGGTCCCCGCCCGCAGACCCTGGATCCTGGACTCGTGCTTGGCCGTCCCGTCCGCGACGGCCTGGGCGTCCACCGTGATCTGCGGCCCCTCCTCGCCCCTCTTCAGCGGATGGCCCTTGAGGATGACGTACGCCGTCATGATCTTCGCGACGCTGGCCGTCGGCACCGGTTCCTGCGCACCGAACACGGCGACCTGGCCGGTCTCGGGAATGCGGACCGCGCCCTGCCCGTGGTCGGGCCACGGGATCTCGAAGCGGCCCGGCAGCGCGTACGAGGTCTCGGCTCCGCCGAGGGTGGGCTCCGGCAGAGGTCGCAACGCCTGCACGACCGTGAAGACCACCGCCGGCAGCAGGACCAGCGGAGCCCAGATTCCCATCCGCCGTCCGAGGGTCCGCTTCGGAGCCGCGGACTGCGGGGGAGCGCTCGTGAGCTGCGTCGGCGGATCGAGTACGGGCAGTGGGGCCTCCTGCGTCCTTTCCGGCTCGCGACTGAAGGAGCCCGGTGACGGGGCCGGGGCAGGGGCAGGATCCTGAGCAGCCGGCACCGGCGGCGTGGGTGCCTGTGCAGGCTCGGGCTGCGGCTCAGGCTCGGGGGCGGCCTGGTGCGGATGTGGATGCGGGTGCTGGTGCGCGGTGCCGCCGGGGCCCGCGTCGGCCTCACGGTCGACCGCGGTCCCGGGCTTCGCCGCGTGCTCCAGTTCCTGTTCCGGCTCGACCTCCTCCGACGCCGGGCCGGGATCGGTAGCCTCCGCAGCAGGCGTCGGTTCCTCCAAGAAGGCGGAGCGTGCCCGCCCGCCCTTCTCGACGGCGTCCGTACCCTCCGACTGCACAACGTCCTCGCCGGCCGGGGTCTGCCCGCTCTCCGACCCGCTGGGGGACGTCCCGTCCACCGGTACTGCATTCATCGTTTCGGCCTCTTACCCGCGTCTGATCATGTCGAGCACCTAGAGCATCGAGGTGGTCGGAAAGTTGCTCATCCGGTCATCCTGTTGCCAATCGGTCACATTCGCACGGCAACCCCCCGGCGCTCCGCACGAAGATCGTGAAGTCGGCCGCTCGGCATGCGAGTGCCGTGGCGAAGGTCGGGTTGGAGGCCTGTGGAGCGGGGAGCGGTGCGCGACGGGTGTCGGGGCGCCGGCCCCAGACGGGCCCCATCGTGGCGCCGACGCCGCCCTCGTGTACGAAGCGTGAGTCGCCCCGACCGGTGAGTCATGAAGGTGCCCGGACAGGCGCCGTAGCTGTGATGCCCCGCACAGGATCCACGTCACGTCCTAAGGGAGGTAGTACGTGGGGATCCCGCGATCCCGCGTGCTTGTGGCTTGCGGCAGGTCATTCCAGACATTTGCTATGCGGTGGGGTAGTACGTCACATCCTTGCCATGGGCTCGGAGCGCCCCTAACCATGGCTGTCGTTCCGGGGAGCCCGGCACCGGCCGGACAGCAGAACACCTTCGCTCGTCCGCCGCAGCCGCCTCGCGGAGAACTCCTCCGCTCCGCCGCACCGCATTCGGTCGGCATCCCCACGTCGTCTCCAGATTGAGAGTCACTCGCGTATGACCGCCCGCACGCAGAACACCACCAGCCGCATCGCCCGATTCCGCAAGCTGTCCGTCGCAGGCATGGCCACCGCGGGTGTCGCAGCCGCGGCGCTCACGCTGGCCCCGTCGCCCGCTCAGGCGGCCCCGGTATCGGCGAATGTCTCGGCGCTCCAGGTGGCGGCGGACGCTCCGGCGAAGAAGGCGAAGAAGCAGTACGCCGACAACCTCGACGGCTGGATCAAGGAAGCCCTGGACATCATGAAGGCCGAGGACATCCCCGGCACCTACGAGGGCCTGCACCGCAACATCATGCGTGAGTCCTCCGGCAACCCGAACGCCCAGAACAACTGGGACGTGAACGCGCAGAACGGCACGCCGTCGAAGGGCCTGCTCCAGGTCATCCAGCCGACCTTCGACGCCTACCACGTCGCCGGCACCCCGCATGACCTGACCGACCCGGTCGCCAACATCACGGCGGCGGCCAACTACGCGGCCGACAAGTACGGCTCCATCGACAACGTCGACTCCGCGTACTGATCAACCCTTTCCAGACTGAACCGCACCCGGCGGGTGGCCCTGAGAACTCGAACAGGTGTCGCCCGGTGCGGGGTTGAGCGTCATACTCGGCGTCACGCAGGGAGTAGCGACGGCGGAGGGGCTACGGCATGGGCGGCGACGCGGCGGAACCCGTTGACGAGCTGTTCAGCCTTCCCACGGTGATCCTTGCCGAGCCGCGGCGGTCCCTCCTGCGGACCTACTGCGGTCCCAAGATGCACCTCGCCGCCGAGGACGGCACAGTCCTGGCGCACCTCCATGACTGTGGGACATTCGCGTACGCCCTCCGGGACCTCGGGAACCGACACCTGCTGGGAGTCGACCTGGTCTCCCGAAGGGCACTTGCCCGGCCCCGTTTCCGATTGACCGACGCCGGGGGCCGGCCGATCGGCGAGGTCCACGCGCCTGGCCGTGTCAACCACACCCGACTGCTCGACATACGTAGCGGAGATGACGCGCTGCGCCTCACCCGTACCGCCCTCATGGGGAAGACCTGGCTGGTGCGGGACCAGAGCGACCGCGAGGTCGGCCGGGTGACGGTCTCGACCGTCCGCTCTCTCGACGGCCTGCAACAGTACAGAGTCGAACCGGACCGGTGGGCCGGGAGCGATCAGCGTCGTCTGATCGTGGCCGCGACCGTGTGTCTGCAGGTGATACGGCGCTGGCTGACCGCCCCCCAGGGAAGTCCCGCCTGAGTGACACCGTCCGCCGACACTCCCCGGCCGGTCGGTCAGCTCGGGGGGATCTCGGCCTCGATCTGGGCGAGGTGGGCGGCGAGGATCTCTTCGAACGCGGCGTGGCGATCCGCGCCGAGAGGGCGGACATCGCGAGCGAAGTGCGCCAGGGCGGGGAAGCGTTCGGGGTCCGCGCCGAGTACCGCGACCCGGAACAGCTCCATGCCCTGTTCGTACTCTTCGGTGGTGATGGTGCTGACTCCGGCCTCGGAGGCGATCAGCGCCGCGATGAGGACCGCGAGGCGGTGGTAGCGCACCGGGATCTCCTCGTCGGGCAGTCCCGACGCGCGCAGGGCCTGCAGCACCTCTTCCATGACCAGCCGGGAGCCGGCGCCGCCTGACGCGTACCGTCCCCACACCGCGGCGAGCTGGGGCTGCCGTCCGAACGCCTCTCTGACGCGCAGGGCCAGGGACGTGATGCGCTGCTTCCAGTCGCCTTCGGGGCGGTAGCCGTCCATCGAGGCCAGGAGGATCCGGTCGGCGACCGCGCGCAGCAGTTCGGTCTTGCTGCGGAAGTGCCGGTACAGACTGGAGGAATCGGTCCCGAGGGTCGCGGCCAGCTTGCGCACGCTGAACGAATCCGCGTCCTCGCTCGTGCGCAGCAGCTCCGCCGCCGCATCCAGGATCTCTTCGGTCGACCAACGCCTTCGGCCTGCCATCTTGCTCCTCTCGCCGGGTCTCATCCTAGCGATGCACTTGGTGATGCACGCACCGCGTGCATAATGAGGACATGAGTACGCCGGGCGGGCCGGCATGCCACTCGTGCCCTGTTGTCCGGGTCGGGCAACCGCTGAGGAGCTCACCCCGGAGAACGCGAAAGGACGCATGACGTGAAGAACCCACTGGATTCCGCTGCGCTGAACGCAGCCATCGAGGACGTCCACCGCGCCGGCTTACCGGGCCTGTTCGCCGAGGTGCGTGACGGCGAACAGGTCTGGCGCGGTGCCGCCGGGGTGGCCGACGTCGCCACCGGCCGCCCCGTCACCGTCGACATGCGGCACCGGGTCGGCAGCATCACCAAGACCTTCACCGCCGCCGCGGTCCTGCAGCAGGTCGAGGCCGGTCGGGGTCTCGACACACCGATCGGCCGGTACCTTCCGGGGCTGGTTCCCGGGGAACGCGGTGACGCGATCACGGTCCGGATGCTGATCAACCACACCAGCGGCCTCGCCGAGTACTTCCCGTACGCCTACCCCTCCTTCAAGGCCTTCCCCGCCCTCGCGGACACGGGACCCCAGAGTCTGGAGGACCACCGATTCACGCGGTTCGACCCCGCTGAGCTGATCGAGATGGGGCTCACCGCACCTGCCGCCGGCGCCCCGGGCGGTACGCCGGGGGCGTACTCCAACACCAACTACCTGATCCTCGTCCGACTCCTGGAACAGGTCACCGGCACTACGGCCGAGCGGTACATCACCCGGAACGTCATCGAGCGCGCCGGGCTCCGGGACACCGCCTTCCCCGCCGGACCGAACGTCGACGGGCCGCACTCGAAGCTCTACGAGGCGTGGTTCGGCATGATCGACCCACCGCGTGACTACAGCGTCTACGACATGTCATGGGTGGGGCCGGCGGCGTCGCTGATATCAACCGTCGCGGACCTCAACCGCTTCTACGGCGTGCTGCTGGCCGGCGAGATCGTCAGTCCGTCGTCGCTGGCGCAGATGCAACGCACTGTCCCGGTCGTCACCCAGGAAGGGAAGAGGGGAGACTACGGCCTCGGCCTGTACCCGATGGAGGGTCCCGGTCAAGGAACCTTCTGGGGCCACGGCGGCACGGTCTGGGGTGCTGGAGCGCTGGCCATGACCCGTGCCGACGGCAAGCGACAGATGGCGGTCGCGGTGAACATGCAGAGGTGGAACAAGCTCGACTCCTCCGGCAAGCCGCAGCCCCATCCCATCGACGACGCGCTCGCGGCTCTGTACCGGGTGGCGATGTACGGCTGACCGGCCACCTTCGGACAAGTCCGGAAGGTGCCGCCCGGGGACATGTCCCCGGGCGGCGCGGGGGCCGATGCCACGGGCGGCTCGGTTCCTCAGGAGCCCTTGCCGTCAAGGATCCGGCGGACGACTCGTCCAGGCAGTCCACCGTCGCCGTAGCACTACCTCGACGTGACGGTGCGACGAAGGCTTCGCCCATAAGACGGGTGGTCGAAGTCGTCAGCCGTGGGTACACATGGGAAGCCGTTGCGCTTCATGGCCCATTGCTACAGAGGAAGGTTTCATGACCTCATCCCCACAGCGCCATTCGGCGGATGTCATTGTCGTCGGCGCGGGACCTGCCGGCTGCACCGCCGCTCACTATCTGGCGCTGGCAGGCCATGACGTCCTGCTTCTGGAGAAGGCCGACTTCCCGCGGGACAAGATCTGTGGAGACGGCCTCACCCCGCGAGCCGTGAAGGAACTTGTCGACCTGGGCCTCGACATCGGCGGAGACGGCTGGATCAGAACGCGGGGCCTGCGGATTCACGGCTCTGACACGACGGTGGAGATGCCCTGGCCCGGTGAAGGGCCCTTCCCTGACTTCGGGCTCGTGCGCAGCCGCATGGACTTCGACCACCTTCTCGCAACGAATGCCGTGGCGAGCGGCGCGCGCCTGCTCCAGGGGACAAAGGTCACCGAGCCCCTCGTCGACCCGACCACCGGCCGCGTCAGCGGCGTGATCGCTCAGCAGGAGGGCACCACTCGCACCTACCGGGCGCCGTTGGTGGTCGCTGCCGACGGTGCGTCGAGCCGCCTGGCCGTCGCACTCGGTCTCCAGCAGCGCAGGGACCGCCCCATGGGTGTGGCCGTGCGCCGCTACTACACCGCGCCGCATCATGACGCGGACATGTTGGAAGCCTGGCTCGGCCTGGAAACGCGTGACTCCCGTAACCGAACGTACATGCCATTCGGTTACGGGTGGGTCTTCCCTGTCGGCGGCGGAGCCTTCAACGTGGGCCTGGGCACGTTTCACATCGGACCCAAACCCAAGGTCGACCACCGACAGCTCTTCAGAGAATGGACAGCGCGCCTTGCCCCCGCCGGGCACTTCGACGAAGCCCACGCTCTCAGCCCCCTGCGCGGAGCCCCTCTTCCCGCCGGGCTCAACAGGAGTCCGCTCTACACCCGCGGTCTGCTTCTGACCGGCGATGCCGGCGGAATGATCAATCCCCTCAGCGGCGAGGGCATCGACTACGCGATGGAGTCCGGACGCCTGGCAGCCGAAGCAGTCACCCGGGCGCTCGCGCAGCCCACCGCGCACGGACGCGAGGAAGCCCTGCTCGCGTACCCCGAGATCATCCGCGATGCCTACGGCCGGTACTTCACCGTCGGACGTCTCGTTGTCCATGCCCTCGGTCACCCGGCCGTCATGAAGCTCGTCGCCACGAAGGCCCTTCGCCGCCCCACGCTGCGACGCTTCATGTTCAAACTCTGGGTCAACCTCGCGGACCCGTACAGCAAGGACGCCCTCGATCGCGTCATCACCGCCCTCCAGCGCGCTGTCCCCGCAGCGTGAGCGGCGCACTCCACGAGCGGGAGACGGGTGGAGGCTCGGGCTAACGAATCGGTGACGTTCCTGGCAGGCACAGACCCGGAATCAAGCCATCGTCGTTGTCCGTATGTGACCACACCGCAGAGCGAATCCGTCGCCTCGTTCGCCAGGCTGACGGGAGCCTACTGGCTCGAACAGCCTGACCATCGGGATGCCGAATGTGCGAGCTGCAGCCGCTTGTCGCGCTCCGACACCCGGCAGCCATCGCAGGCCGCGGCCGTGCCGCGGCTGACGATGCTGATCATGGCGGCCGGCACCATCGGCGCTTCGTTGGTCAGCGCCGTGCGGGGCTGATGCGAGATCGATCGCGCGATCTCGTCCTGACCGCCACGATCTCCGTGCACGGCCGTCACCGCACTGCCGAGCGCGATGGCCGCCAGCGGGCCCGCGCGGTGGCAGGATCCGGGTCCGTCCCGCCGGAGGACAACTCGTTCCGGGTCCCGCAGACTCGGATCTAAGGGGAGTCGCCCTTCCTGCCGTCCTGCGGGGGCCCGCCGTGCACGATGTGCCCTACTGGCTGTGGATCGCCTTCGCCGCCGCTGTCCTGGTGTCGCTGGCGGTCGACCTTCTTGCCCACCGTGAGGCACACGTCATCGGCTTCCGCGAAGCCGCCGTGTGGAGCGGAATGTGGATCAGTCTGGCCCTGGTCTTCGGTGGTGTCGTCTTCGTCGTCGTCGGCACGCAGGCCGGGGTCGAGTACACCACGGCGTGGCTGCTGGAGAAGAGCCTGTCGGTCGACAACCTCTTCGTCTTCGCCTTGATCTTCGGCTACTTCAAGGTCCCGCGGGCGTACCAGCACCGTGTGCTGTTCCTCGGGGTGCTCGGAGCCCTGGTGTTCCGTGGACTGTTCCTCGCCGCCGGCGTCGCCGTTGTCAGCCGGTTCACGGCCGTCCTGTACGTCTTCGCCGCCATCCTCTTCTACAGCACGTACAAGATCCTCAATGAGGAGGACAACAGTTTCGACCCGGGGCGGAGCATCGCCGTCCGGCTGCTCCGGAAGGTCATGCCCGTCCGGGACGACTACGTCGGGACCAAGTTCTTCGTCAAGGAGGCGGGGAAGCGGGTCGCGACCCCACTGCTCGCCGTGGTGGCCGCCATCGAGGCGGCCGACCTGGTCTTCGCCGTGGACAGCGTGCCCGCCGTGCTCGCGGTCAGCAGCGACGCCTTCATCGTCTACAGCAGCAACGCGTTCGCCATCCTCGGACTGAGGGCGCTGTACTTCATGCTGGCCGGCATGTTGGACCGCTTCCACTACCTCGGCAAGGGGCTGGCCCTGATCCTCGCGTTCATCGGCGTGAAACTGGCCCTGCAGGCCTCTCACAAGCTGATCAGCCCCGCGGTCCCGGAGATCCCCTCGCCGGTGAGTCTCGGTGTGATCGTTGTCGTCCTCGCCGTGTCCGTTGCCTTGAGCCTGCTGCGGCCGCCGCCTACAGACAGCGACGAACCCGCACCCGGTAAGTGACAATCGCCCAGGATTGCTTCAAATTAGGGCAAAGTGGACGTAAAGTCGGTGTATGTACGAACAAGAGCACCATGCGGCAACCCGCCCCGGACACCTCTGCCCGTCCTGCAAGCAACCGCTGCCGGCCACGGTCCATCGGCACAAGACGATGGGCATCTACGTCCCGCAGTACGCCGATACATCCTGCACGAACCCCTCCTGCCCGGCAGCCGGACATGCGGAAGGGCAGGAGCCGGAGGCCGAACAGGGCCCGCGCCCTGAGGGTCAGGCGCCCTCGTGAGGCGCCGGCGGACGCACCCGATCACCGGGATTGACCGACCGACGTGATGCGGGTGGGGTGATGCGCTGTCCAGGCCGACCTCCGCATAGGCTTGGCGCGTGGGTGAAGGGAATGCCGATAGGGCCGAGACCAAGAGCGCGGGGACAGGCGACCTGCAGAAGTTCGGCGTCGCTCTGCGCCGGATGCTTGGAGAGATGAACCGTCTGGTTCACGGCTTCGCCCTCACTCAGAGACTGCATCCCACCGACGTTCACGCGCTCTCGTTCGTGCTCGACAACCCGGAGGCGACCACTCCGGGTCTCCTCCGGGAACATCTCGGCCTGACGTCCGGTGCGGTGACCGCTTGTCTCGACCGGTTGGAGAAGGCAGGCCACATCCGGCGCAGCAGGGCGGACGGCGACCGGCGGGTGGTCCATATCCACTATGTCGAGGGCGCACGATCAGTGGCGCGCACCTACTTCACGCCCCTCGCGCAGGCGGCGGACCGTGCGCGCGGCCGGTTCACGGAGGACGAACTCACGGTCGTCCTGCGGTATCTCGACGCGCTGAACGACGAACTCGGCGAGCTGCGCCTTCCGCCCCGCTGAACCTGTACCCGGTGTCTCGGCTGCCGTCGACGGGCAAGGCGGGTGCGACCCGGTTCCGAAAGAACGTGGAGCCACGGGAACCGCCACGACGTCGCAGCCCGCGTCCTTCGTCCGTCGCTCATCCGGCCGTGAGGATCGCCTCCAGGGTCACGAACGGATCTGTGAGATTGGCCAGACCGTACGCGCTGTCGTACGCCGTGTCGCCGATCTGCCGTCTCGCCGCACGCTCCGCATGTTGCCGCAGGGGCTTCAGTTCGGGCGTGCCCCGCTGAGGGTGTCCGACCATCGACCAGAACAGCTGCCCCGCGCCGGACGCGGTGGCCGCCTCCCGGCCCTTCTCCAGCGCGGTCAGGGCGGCCGCCAGCAGATCGAGACCCAGGCCGAGCCCGAAGGTGTCGCCGATCAGGCGTTTGTCCCGCAGCATGGCTCTGGCGTGCAGGGCGGCGTCGGCCGACCGCTCCTCGTTCAGCGCTATCAACGCCAGCTGGTACTCGGTGTAGGAACGCGTCCAGTGTTCTCCTGCCGAGACGGCGTCGGCCCGCAACGCCTCGGCCTCGGCGCGGGCCATCCGCGAGGATCCGGCCGCCGTCAGAGCGAAGACACGTACCAACCGACACCGCGCCACGGCGGGTGCGGTGCCTCGCAGACCCGTCAGAGCCCGATCCGCGACGCCGAGCGCGTCCATCGGCTCGCCTCGTAGCAGCAGCACCAGCCCCCGCAGATAGGCGACATCCGCGAACATCGCAGGGTCCGCCGCTTCGACCGCGTCTTCGTGCGCCCTGCCGGCCAGTCGCGCCGCCGATGCGTACTCGCCCCGAAGGCACCGCACCACGCCGAGCGCCCAGCACACCTTCGCCGTGACGGCCGCGGGCTCGGCGACCAGATTCATGCACTCCTCCAGATAGTGCGCCGCCTCGTGCAGATGACCTGAGCACGCCCAGAAGAATCCGAGTGCTCCCGCCATCTCCGCTGCCCTCGGCGGGTCCGTGGCCAGCAGGTGCTCCAACGCGGCACACAGATCGCTGTGGCAGGCGGCCAGCCTCGCGTACACCTTCGACTGAGCCGGTCCCCACCAGGACTTCTCGGCAGACAGGGCCACTTCGTGGAAGCGCAGTGCGTGGCGGTCGGCCGTCGTACGGGTCTCGCCGAGCTCCGCGAGCCACAGCGCCCCGTACTCGCGGACGGTGTCGAAGATGTGCACCCGGTCGCCCGACAGAGTGACGACGCTCTTGCGGGCCAGACCTTCGAGAGCTTCGGACAGCACGGTGTCGGTCAGCGGTCCGCCACGGCACACCCGTACGACGTCGTCCACCGTGGTGCTCGCGTGGAACACCGACAACCGTGCCCACAGAAGGCGTTCATGGGGCTCGCACAGTTCGTGACTCCACCCGATGGTGGTCCGCAGCGCACGGTGGCGTGACGGCTGAACCCGGCTGTCCGGGGTGTCGGCGAGCCCGAGCCTGTCGCGTAGCACCTGGGACATGGAGTGGACCGACCTCTCCCGCAGCTGCGCGGCGGCCAGCTCCAACGCCAGCGGAACTCCCTCCAGCCAGTGGCACACCTCGGCGGCGGCGACATGGTCCTCGGGCCGGTCCCACCGCACACCCACGGCGGCGGCACGCGCGGCGAAGAGCTCCATCGCGTCGGAGTCGGGCGGGAGGGGGTCGACGCGGAACAGCGACTCGCCGACCGTCCCCAGCGGCTCCCGGCTGGTCGCAAGGATCATGAGTGCGGGGCAGCGGGCCAGCAGCTCCTGTGCCAACGTGGCACAGTCGGCGAGGAGGTGCTCGCAGGAGTCGAGGACCAGCAGCGCGCTCCGGGGGCCGATCCGTGCGGCCAGTGCCTCCACCGGATCGCCAGGCGAATGATCCGACAGGCCGCAGGCGTCGGCCACCAACGGGGTGAGCAGCGAGGTGTTGCCCAGGGACCAGAGAGGGGCCCAGTGCACGCTCGTGAACGTGTCCTGCTCGAGTCCCTTGGCGACCTGCGAGGCGAGCCGGGACTTGCCGATCCCACCCATCCCCACCAGCGTGACCAGCCGGTGCCGCCGCAACCGCGAGACCAGCGCGGTGATGTCCTGGCCTCGCCCTACGAACGGCCCGCTCTCAGGCGGCATCCAACTCTGCATTCCCGCATTCTCCGACAGCCATGGACGCATCCGACCGGATACTTCGAGACGGGCCCCTTCAGTCGCGTCCGTGCCGGCCGTGGCAGCGCGACTTCATCGCCACAGTCACCGATCCCCACGACCCGTCAGGCTCGGTTGCCACGAAGGGAGGGGAGCCGCTCGCCACGGAGCCGGACGTCTGCCCGGGTGGTACGCGGTGTCGACTCGCCCTCCATCTGATCCGTGAGCGAGACGAGTTGAGGCAGGTCACCCGCCGGGGTGATCCCCGGGCACAGCGACAGGTTGACGCGGACGGAGGGAGAGGTCGCCTGTCGATCACGCGGGCGCGCCAGTCCGCTGCGCCGTCGACGGCCGTCGCCCCGACCGGCCGATGCCTGCTGCATCCGTCCGGTGCCGGTAGGCGGAAGGCACGGTGACTGGGGCGGGCTCGGCCCTGCAGGCCACCCGACTGCCTGGGTCCGGGTCGGGGCATGGTTCAATCTGTCTTGATCATTGAGATTGTTAACAGTCGAGAGATGTTCGGAGTTCTCATGTCGACACCGCTGCGGTGGGCGAGCAGACTGCTGCCGCTGCTGATGCTCATCGTCTGGCTCGCCATCGGGGGAGGGCTCGGCCCCTATGCCGGCAAGCTCGGCGAAGTGGCGACCAATGACCAGGCCGCCTTCTTGCCCCGTAGCGCTGAGTCGACCCGGGTCCTGCAGGCCCAGGAGGCATTCCGCCAGGAGGAAACCCTTCCCGCCCTGATCGTCTGGACCGCTGAGGGCGGCGGGCGGATCGATCCGTCGGCGCAGGCGGCCGCCACGCAGGCCCTGGCCTCTCTGAAGGGTGCCGAAGGCGTGGTCGCTGCGCCCTCCCCGGCGATTCCATCGACGGACGGTGAGGCCCTGCGGGGGATCGTCCAGCTTCGGCCGGACCTCGGTGACGAGCTGCCCATGACGCTGGAGAAGGTCGACGCCGCGGTCTCCTCCGTGCCGGGCACCGAAGCGTGGCTGGCCGGTCCCGCTGCCACACAGGCGGACCTCCGTGACGCGTTCGCCGGCATCGACGGTCTGCTCCTCGTCGTCGCCCTGGTGACGGTCCTGGTGATCCTGCTGCTGGTGTACCGGAGCGTCCTGCTCCCGCTGATGATCATCATCGGTGCGGTGTTCGCCCTCGGTCTGGCCTGCGCCATCGTCTACGTGCTCGCCGACAACGACATCGTGCGGGTCGACGGCCAGGTACAGGGCATCCTGTCCATCCTCGTCATCGGGGCCGCCACCGACTACGCCCTGCTGCTCGCCGCCCGCTACCGGGAAGAGCTCGGTGCGCGGGACGGCGACCGGATCCCGGCCATGCGCGCCGCACTCCGACAGTCCTTCGGACCGATCGTCGCCAGTGCTGCCACCGTCGCGCTCGGCCTGCTCGCCCTCCTCCTCAGCGATCTCACCAACAACCGTGCCCTCGGCCCCGTCGGCGCCATCGGCATCGCCTGCGCCGTGCTGAGCGCGGTGACGTTCCTCCCCGCAGCCCTGGTCCTGCTCGGCCGGGCCGCGTACTGGCCCGCTCGGCCCAAGGCGGCGGCCGGGGACGACGCGCACCCCGTCTGGCGCAAGGTCGCGGCGCTCGTCGACCGCGCGCCGCGCAAGGTCTGGGCCGGCTCACTCGTCGCCCTGCTCGCCTGTGCGGCCTTCTCCTTCACGCTCGAATCGAAGGGCGTTCCGCTGGACGAGATCTTCGTCAAGGACGCCCCCTCCGTCGCCGCCCAGGCGCGCCTCGGCGAGCACTTCCCGGGTGGCGCAGGCAACCCCGTCGTCGTCATCGCCGACGCCGACTCCGCCGAAGAAGTGCGCACCATCGCCGAGGGCGTCGACGGAGCCGACTCCGCGACCGTCTACGCCGCCCCGGGCACCGCACAGCCGCTCGTCGCGGACGGGCGCGTCCGGATCGACGTCACCCTCGCGGACGCGGCGGACTCCGATGCCGCCAAGGACACCGTCGCCGGCTTGCGGACCGCCCTGCACGCCGTACCCGGGGCCGATGCCCTCGTCGGCGGCTACACCGCCCAGCAGTACGACACCCAGCTCACCGCCGAGCGGGACAGGGAGCTCATCGTCCCGGTCGTGCTGGCGATCATCCTGGTGATCCTCGTCGGCCTGCTGCGTTCCCTGCTGCTGCCCCTGCTCCTGGTGGCCACGGTCGCGCTCAACTTCGTGGCCACGCTGGGTGTCTCCGCCCTCGTGTTCGAGCATGTCCTCGGATTCACCGGAACCGACTCCGCCGTGCCTCTCTACGGCTTCGTCTTCCTGGTCGCCCTCGGTGTGGACTACAACATCTTCCTCATGTCGCGGGTGCGTGAGGAGACGGAGCTGCACGGTACGCGAGAGGGCGTGCGCCGGGGACTGGTCGCCACCGGCGGAGTCATCACCTCGGCCGGTGTCGTCCTCGCCGCCACGTTCGCCGCGCTGGGCGTCATCCCACTGGCGTTCCTGGTGCAGATCGCGTTCATCGTGGCCTTCGGCGTCCTGCTCGACACGCTCGTGGTGCGCTCGCTCCTGGTGCCGGCCCTCGTCCGGGACATCGGCCCGATGGTCTGGTGGCCGGGCTCGCTCCGTAACCGTCCCTGACCCTCCGGCCGATCCAGGGTGACCGCCGCCACCCACTGCACGAAACGCACCCCCTCTGTCCCCGACCATGGAGCCGCTCGCGAACGAGCCGCCGCGTCGGACCGTCACTTGCCGGACCTTGCACCGGCGTGAGCGGGCAGAGGGGGCGTCGCCCAGCGGATCGCCGAGGTGACGGCCAGACCACCTGGCCGTGCGACGGGCAGGAGCAGCCGCGTCCTCGTCGGCAGGGCAAGGTGCTCCCGCGCCCATGGCGGCAGCAGATCCACGGCCGCGGCCGCCAGGAGGGCGTACGGAATCCGCGCCGGCCGCGGCAGGGGCGGAGCGGCCAGGAGGTACTGCGCCGTCGCAGCCGACTCCTCCGTCGGTGCCAGCTCACCGCGCCGGCTGCCGAGCGAAGCGGCAAGAGCGGCGACCGTCATGGGCGGGTCGACGACGCCCAGCCGCCGGGCGACCGACGCCATGTCCTCGACGTAGCCGTCCTGCTGCCGGTCGGTCAGCAGACCACGGCCGTACCGCTGATACGCCTCCAGGAAGCAGTAGGTCTTGGTGATGTGCACCCAGGCGAGCAACGACGGATCCGAAGCACGGTAGGCCACTCCGTCGGACGTGGTCCCCGTCACCCGCGCATGCACACCACGCACCCGCTCGACCGCGCGCTCGGCGTCCTGCGCGGTTGCGAACGTCGTCTCCGCCAGGAAGGTACTGGTGCGCTGAAGGCGGCCCCAGGGATCACCGCGGAACCCGGAGTGTGCCCACACGGCCGCCATGGCGACGGGATGCAGAGACTGCAGCAGCAGAGCGGCCAGCCCCCCGACGTACATCGAGGCGTCCGCGTGCACGGTCCGCACCGGCCTGTCCGGGCTGAACCAGCGAGAACCGGGCGTCTGGTGGATCCGGGCGCGCTTCTGATGAGCGGCGGGACCCGCCACGCGCCGCAACAGCGAATCGCCGGCCTTCTCACGCAGCTTGCCGACCAACACCGACCGCACAGGAACGAACCTCCCTCCTTCGGACGTACGCGAGACCGTCCCGGCACAGGAGCCCGGCCCTGGAAGGAACAGCCGGTCATCGTGACCGGCATGTGCTCCGGAGCGGTGAAGAGCGCCGTCACTGGCACCACCGTACGCTCGGGCACCTTGAACGACACCCGTACGACCAGGCAGCCAAGGAGGGCCAGGCAGCCGAGAAAGACCAGGCAGCCAAGGAGGACCAGGCAGCCTCTTCGCCCGCGCCGCACGCATCCGATACGCGACGCATCAGGGAACCGCAGTTGTAGGGATGCGAAACCAGTACGCCGGCGACGTTCGCGAGCCCGGCGGCCGAGCAGGGAGGGCGCGATGACCGTCTCCGTCGTTCTGTACACCTCTGACCTTCGGGTCCATGACCATCCGCCGCTGAGGGCCGCGCACGAGGGGGCACAGGAAGTGGTGCCGGTGTTCGTCCGGGACCGCGCCGTGGACCGGGCCGGATTCGCAGCGCCCAATCGGCTGGCCTTCCTCGCGGACTGCCTCTCGGACCTCGACCGGGGCCTGAAGGACCGTGGCGGCCGTCTCGTGGTGCGCGAGGGCGACACGGTGGCCGAGGTCCGGTCCCTGGTGCGGCAGACCGAGGCCGACGAGGTGCACATGGCCGCCGGTGTGACGGGTTTCGCCGGGGCCAGGGAGGCACGGTTGCGCAAGGCCCTGGAAGAGGACGGCTGTCGGCTCTACGTGCACGACGGCGTGGTGACCGCCGTGCCGCCCGGTGATGTCACTCCGTACGGCTCGGACCACTTCGCCGTGTTCACGCCCTACTACAAGCGCTGGGCCGACGAGCCCCTCCGGACGCCGCTGGCCGCCCCCAGGGCCCTGCACGTGCCCTCGGGGGTCCGGTCGGAGCGGATGCCACCGCGTTCCGTGATCGCGGACGTGTCGCCGGGACTCGCCGCGGGAGGGGAGAGCGAGGGGCGCAAGCGGCTGGCTTCCTGGCTGTCGGATCACATCGACGCGTACGAGGATCGCCATGACGACCTGGCGGGGGACGCCACGTCCCGTCTCTCGCCGTATCTCCACTTCGGAGCCGTCTCCGCCGTCGAGGCCGTGCACCGGGCGAGGAAGCGCGGCGGAGCCGGGGCCGAGGCGTTCGTGCGGCAGTTGTGCTGGCGTGACTTCCACCATCAGGTGCTCGCGGCGCGGCCGCGGGCGGCAGGCGCGGACTACCGTCCACGTCACGACCGATGGAGGCGCGGCGCGGGCGCCGACGCGGATCTGGCGGCGTGGCGCGAGGGGCGGACCGGCTACCCCGTGGTCGATGCCGCGATGCGGCAGCTCGCCCACGAGGGCTGGATGCACAACAGAGGCCGGTTGATCGCCGCCTCCTTCCTGGCCAAGACGCTGTACATCGACTGGCGGGAGGGCGCACGCCACTTCCTCGATCTGCTGGTGGACGGCGATGTGGCGAACAACCAGCTCAACTGGCAATGGGTGGCCGGCACCGGTACCGACACAAGGCCCAATCGCGTGCTCAACCCGGTGCTGCAAGGCAAGCGGTACGACCCTGACGGCAGCTATGTGCGGCGCTGGGTCCCGGAGCTCGCCGGACTCGAAGGTCCGGCCGTCCACGAGCCCTGGCGGCTCACCGGACTCGACCGGGCATCGTTCAACTACCCGGAACCGTTGCTCGAACTCTCCGAAGGCCTGGCGCGTTTCCGCGACGCTCGGGGCACCGCCTGACGGGTTCCACCGTCAGCGCCGGATCGTGTCAGCCGCCCCGGTCGAGCCCGTCGTCAGTGCCGTGTCCTGACAGCCGGCTCGACCCTGTCGTCAGCGCCGCCTCCTGACAGCCGCCCTGGCCGAGCCCGTCGTCAGCGCCGGATCGTGTCAGCCGCCTCGGCCGAGTCCGTTCCGCCGGACCACGGTCCGGCGGAACAGGGCTCCCTCGGAGGCCTTCGTGGGCGGCTCGCACCACCCACGCGACGGATCCGCGAGTCCTCGTCGCCCGTTCCGCTCCGATCGTGAACGACGCACGCCATCGAATTCGATGCGGAAACGATGCGAGTTGCGCCATGAGTCGCGCGGGCCGGAACGTGAAGGGGCACGGGACCGGTGAGGTCCCGCCGGACGCCGCCTTCGCGCGGCGGCCTCGAGCCCCGGTGGAGGTATGTGCCACCACTCGGAGGAGGAACCGTCATGACCGCGTACCGGATCACCGGCGACCTTGCTGCCCCGACGGCGCCCCACTCCCACCGGCGGCCACAGGGCGACGGTGCCGACGACCGGATCGCCCGCGGACTCGTGGAGGGTGACGAGTACTGCCTGGACGCGGCGTACCAGCGCTGGGGCCGACTGGTCCACACGCTGGCCGCCCGGGCGCTGGGGGATCCCCGCGAGGCGGAGGACGTCACCCAGCAGGTCTTCGTCGCCGCATGGCGCGGACGAGCCAACTTCTCACCCGAGCGGGGCACCCTGCCGGCATGGCTCACCGGCATCACCCGCCGGAAGATCGCCGACGCGCTCACCGCCCGCACCCGTCGTACCGAGCTCGCGGCGGCCCTCGGTGCCTCCCTGGAACACGAAGCCGGCACCGTCGAGGAACCCGAACGGGTCCTCGACCGGATCGTCGTCACCGAGGAACTGGCCAGGCTGCCCCGCGTCCAGCGCGACGTCCTGGAACTCGCCTACTTCGCGGACCTGACGCAGGTGCAGATCGCCGACCGCACCGGCATGCCGCTGGGCACGGTCAAGAGCCACGCCCGCCGCGGCCTCCAGCGCATGCGCCACAACCTGGCCCTCGCCGCGACCACAGGCTGATCCGGCCCATCCGGCCGGGCGAGGGCTCCGAACTACCAACCGAAGAGGACGGGCCGCCGTCACAACCGACGGCCATCACACAAGGGGTGGAGACGATGAACGGACGAAGCGTCGCGGTGGTGGGGGCAGGAGTGGCCGGACTCACCGCTGCCCACATCCTGTCCCGCGCGCACGACGTGGTCGTGTACGAGTCCGAGGCCCGGCTCGGGGGCCACGCACACACCCACGAGCTGCCGGCCCCCGAGGGCGGGACGCTCCACGTGGACACGGGCTTCATCGTCCACAACGAGCGCACGTACCCCCACCTCCTCCGCCTCTTCCGCGAACTCGGCGTCACCACGCAGGACTCCGAGATGAGCATGTCCGTCCGCTGCGACGGATGCGGACTGGAGTACGCCGGCGCGCGCGGGGCCCGAGGCCTCCTCGGCGGTGGGAACGCCCGTCGGGGCCGCCATCTGCTGATGCTCGCCGACATCCCCCGGTTCCACCGCGCCGCGCGCCGACTGCTGACCAGCGACGACACCACACGCACACTCGGAGACTTCCTCAGGGCTCACCACTTCTCCGAATACTTCGTCGGCCACTTCGCGATCCCTCTCGTCTCCGCCGTCTGGTCGTGCGCCCCCGGCACCGCTCTGCGGTATCCCGCCGCGTATCTGTTCCGCTTCCTCGACCACCACGGACTCCTGTCGGTGACCGGGTCCCCGCAGTGGAAGACCGTCAGCGGCGGTTCCGCGGCGTACGTCGAGCGCGTGGCCAAGTCCGTCGCCTCCGTCCGGACCGCGACCCCGGTACTCGCAGTCGTGCGCGGTGCCGACCGCGCTACGGTCGTCACCGCCGACGGCGAGTCCGCGGAACACGCGGCCGTCGTGATCGCGGTCCACCCCGACCAGGCCCTGCGCCTCCTGGCCGACCCCACCGAGCAGGAGCGGCGCGTCCTCGGCGCCTTCACCTACTCCACCAACCCCACCGTCCTGCACCGCGACACGACGCTTCTGCCACGCTCGCCCCACGCCCGGGCCTCCTGGAACTACTGGCTGCCCTCCTGCACCGCCCGACCGAGCTCCGTCCAGGTCAGCTACGACATGAACCGGCTCCAGCGGCTCACCACCCACGAGCCCCACATCGTCACACTCAACCCCGGCGAACGCCTCGACGAGTCCACCGTCCTGGCCCGCATGACGTACGAACACCCCGTCTACACACCGGAGTCCGTTGCGGCACAGCGACTCCTTCCGACCCTCCGCACCTCCGTGACCGCCTACGCGGGCGCCTACCACGGCTGGGGCTTCCACGAGGACGGCTGCCGCTCCGGCGTCGAGGCGGCCCTGCACCTGGGGGTGAACTGGTGATGACCGGCGTCGCCCCACCACCCGTCCCCGCCTTGTACGAGACCGAGGTCGCCCACACCCGCGTCACCCCCTTCCACTACGCCCTGCGCCACCGCACCTACCTCTGGCTGGTCGACATCGACGACCTGCCCGTACTGCCCCGACCGCTGCGGCCCCTCGCCCGCTTCGACCCGCGCGACCACTTCGACGGCGACGCGCCCACGCTGCGCTCCGGCCTCGACGCGTACCTCGCCGCCCACGGCGTACAGGACGCGGACGGCCAGGTCCTGATGCTCGCCCACGCGCGCGTCCTCGGACACGTGTTCAACCCGCTCACCCTGTACTGGTGCCGCGACCGCGCAGGCCGACTCGTCTGCGTCGTCGCGGAGGTGCACAACACCTACGGCGGGCGCCACTGCTATCTGATGCGCCCCGACGAGCGGGGCCGAGCCGAGGTCGCCAAGGAGTTCTACGTCTCGCCGTTCCTCGACGTCGAGGGCGCCTACCGGATGCGGTTGCCGCCCCCCGGCGACCGCCTCGACCTCACTGTCCAGCTCCGCCATGTGGACGGCTCGCGACCGCTGACCGCCACGGTCCGCGGCGCACGTCGGCCCGCTCGTGCCCGCACGCTGCTCGCGGCCGTGGCGCGGCACCCCTGGTCGACTCTCGGCGTATCGATCGGCATCCGCCGGCATGGGATCCGCCTCTACCTCAAGGGGCTTCACGTCCGTCCGCGTCCGCGCACCGCCCCCTCCCTCCAGGAAGGCCCCACCCCGTGACCCTCTCCCTTCCCGCGACCCCGCTCACCACCCAGGCGGGCGTCGTCGAGGTGGACTCCGAGCGCTGGCCCGACGTCGCGCGGTTGCCCCGGGCCTCCTCCGCGCGCACCGCGGTCGCGCGCCGTCTCGTCGAGCGGGCCTTCGCCCGGCTGCCCCTGCGGATAGTGAGCACTGCCGACGCGCCCCACGTACCACGGCCGAACGACGGCAGGGAGGCAGAGCCGACCCTGACCGTCCACGACCCCGACGCGTTCCACCGACGGATCGGTGCCGACGGCCTGATCGGCTTCGGCGAGTCGTACATGGCCGGCGAATGGGAAGCCGACGACCTCGTCGGTGTCCTCACCGTGCTCGCCCGTCACGTCGACGACCTCGTTCCCGCACCACTGCGCCGACTGCGCGGAGCCTGGGTCCGGCGCAGGCCCCTCGCCGACCGCAACACCCCCGACGGCGCACGCCAGAACATCCACCGCCACTACGACCTCTCCAACGAGCTCTTCACCCTCTTCCTCGACCCCGGCCTCACCTACTCGGCCGCTGTCTTCGACCCGCTGCCGAGGACGGGATTCCCTCTCAGGGACGGGGAGTTCACGGCCGCCCAGCACCGCAAGATCGACCGGCTCCTGGACCTGGCCGGGGCGGGCCAGGGCACCGAACTCCTCGAGATCGGGACCGGTTGGGGCGAGCTCGCCATCCGGGCGGCCGCCCGCGGCGCCCGCGTCCGCACCGTCACTCTCTCCGAGGAGCAGCTCGACCTCGCGCGCCGACGCATCGCGGACTCCGGGGTCGCCGACCGGGTCAGCGTCGAACTCCTCGACTACCGCGCCGTCCAAGGGCGTTACGACGCCGTCGTGAGCGTCGAGATGATCGAGGCCGTCGGCGCCGAATACTGGTCCGACTACTTCACCGCGCTCCGCCGCCTCCTCGCCCCCGGTGGGCGCGTAGCGCTCCAGGCCATCACCATGCCGCACGAACGGATGCTCGCCACCGCCCGGACCCACACCTGGATCAGCAAGTACGTCTTCCCCGGCGGGCTGATCCCCTCCCCGGAGGCCATCACCCGAGAGAGCGCCACCGCCGGACTGCGCATCACCCACGACACCGGTTACGGCGCCCACTACGCCGAGACCCTCCGCCAGTGGCGGGAGCGCTTCCTCTGCCAGGAGGCCGCCGTGGCCGCGCTGGGTTTCGACCATGTCTTCCGGCGCATGTGGGAGTTCTACCTCGCCTACTCCGAGGCCGGATTCCGGTCCGGATACCTCGATGTCCGTCAGCTCCGGCTCACCGCCACCACGGAGGCAACCCGATGAGCCCGGCCGACCGGAGGCCCGCAGGAGCCCTGAGCCGGCCGCTTCGGCAGCCCGGTGAACTCGGCGGCCCTGACGATTCGTTGCTCGCCGGGCCCGCGCTCGGCCACGGGGCGTCCATGCCCACCTCAACCGTCACTGGGTACCAGGAGATGTCATGACCGCCGTCGATGCCGGTGCCCTCGGCGTCGTCCTGACCGCCTCGGCGGGCGCCGCGCTCGTCGTCATGCTCGTGACCTTCGGGATCGGCACGGTCAAGGGCGTGCATCGCATCGTCGACGTCGCCTGGGGGCTCGCCTTCGCGGCCGTCGCCGTCGTGGCCTGGTTCCTCTCGGACGGCCACGGCGACGACGTCCGCCGTACCCTCGTCGCGCTCGCCACCGCCGCATGGGGACTGCGGCTCGCCGCCCACATCGCCCGGCGCGGACGCGGCCACGGAGAGGACCCCCGGTACGCCAGGATGCTCGCCCGCGCCCGCGGCAACCGCACGCTCTACGCGCTCAGGAAGGTCTACCTCCTCCAGGGCGCCCTCGTCTGGATCGTCTCCCTGCCCGTCCAGTTCGCGGTCCTGCTGCCCGAGCCGCTCGGGGCGACCACCGTCCTGGGCCTCGCCGTGTGGGCGGCCGGCCTCACCTTCGAGGCGGTGGGCGACCATCAGCTCGCCCGGTTCAAGGCCGATCCGGCGAACCGGGGCCACGTCATGGACCGCGGGCTGTGGAGCTGGACCAGGCACCCCAACTACTTCGGCGACTTCCTCGTCTGGTGGGGTCTCTACCTGACGGCCTGCGCCACCTGGCAGACCGCCCTCCTCACCGTCGTCTCCCCGCTCGTCATGAGCGCCCTGCTCATCTGGGGCAGCGGGAAACGTCTCCTTGAGGCCCACATGGCCGAACGCCCCGGGTACGCCGCCTACCGTGAGCGCACGAGCGGCTTCTTCCCCCGGCCTCCCCGTCCCGGGAACACACGACGCACCGTCGACGACCGGATCTGACCGAGGGCGATGAGCCGTCCTCGCGCGTAGGCGGCCTGTCTCAGCCCTCGGCGTGCCCGGCCTGCTCTCCGTAGAGCCGACGGATCACGTCGAGGGCCTCGCGCAGGCCGGTGGGACGGATCATGCCGTGAGCGGGCGTCCGGCCGAGCCAGCCGGGGCCCGCGAGCAGAACCAGGGGAGTGGTGCGGGCACCCCTCACCCCGAAGGCCGATTCCGCGACGTGACGGGCCAGGGAGTGATCCGCGGTGGATCGGGCCTGCGACCAGAGGGCGACGGCGGCCGGACCGGACCGCCGTACCGCCGCGTCCAGGGCCTCCGCCGGCACCGCGGCACCGAACATCCTGGTCGGCAGGCCTTGTTCGGCCAGTCCCGCCGTAAGCGCCTCCAGCGGCAGCGTGTGCTGCTCTGCCGGGACGCAGGCCAGGACGACAGGAGCGGCCGACGAGGCGGTCATCGGGCCTGTGACCGCGGCACGCCGCAGTGCGGTGGAGACGTGCCACGACAGCAGATGCTCCACCTCGACGTAACGGTCGTCGGAGGATTCCCACTTGCGGCCCACCGCGTGCAGCGTCGGGACCATCACCTCTTCCCACGCGGTGACCAGCCCGTACTGCGCCAGCACCGCCTGAAGCAGCTCTTCCATGGCCGGACCGTCGAGTCGCACGGCCGCGCGGGCCAGCCCGCGGCACTCCTGCCGTACGTCCCCCAACGGAAGTCCGCTGCCCGGCCCGGCACGGTGCGCCTTGCCCGCCGGTACGCCGGCCGGCGGCTTCTTCCGTGCCACCGGCTCCACGGACTCGGACAAGCGGACGACAGACGCCTCGGCGGCCGCCGCCCCCGCGCGCGGCCGTCGCTTGGCGGCCCGCGCCGCCTCCGCGGGCGGGACACCCGATGCCGTGAGGCGGCACATCTCCTCCAGCATCGCCACGTCAGCCGGGCTCCACCGCCGGTGCCGCCCGTCCGCGCGCACGGCAGGCCCGATGCCGTACCGCTGATCCCAGGAACGCACCGTGGTCGGCGAGACCCCCAGACGCCGCGCCACCGCGCCCGTCGTGATCCCGTGTGTCGTTTCGGACATGCCATCCACCGTACGACGCAGAATCGATGCGAGTGGGGTGAGCAGTCCGCCGGGCGGCGAGCTGTCAGGCGTGTCCTGCCACGGCGACGGTCGGCAGGCGCGCGGACACGTCGTCGGCCAGTCGTTCGAAATCCGTCCGCAAGAACGGCGCGGCCAGCTTCGCGACGCCCTTGAAGGTCAAGGAGGCCCGATACGTCAGCCGGGTGCCGTCCCCCGCACCGCCGAAGCGAAGGTCGTCGACCGCGGTCACCGTCCTGTTCTCCCCGACGAACACCAGCCGTGCGGGCTCGCGCACGTCGAGCCGGTACTCGAGTTCGGTCGTGCGGCCGCGGAAGAGCGACGTGTTGAGCCAGCGGGCACCCGCCCGCACCGGCCCGTCGTCCAGCCGAATGCAGGAAATCGTCCCAGGATCCCATTCCTCGGTGCGGGTGAAGTCCTCCAAGTACGTCACAAGCTCGGGCAAGGGAAGGCGTACCACGAAACTGCGCTCCACACTGATCACCGCACTGTCCTCCGTCTCCCCGGCCTTCCGGCCGCACCTCCGACACTGATGCTTCCGGGCCCGGGGAGGCGCCGGATGCACGAGGCCGAGCCCAGGTATCGCCGGGCGCGGGTTCAGGAAGACCCGTCCAGGTCCTGGAGCACCTCGCGGGCCGCACGTGCGCCCGATGCCAGCGCGCCCTGCAGGGAACCGGTGGCGCGGTGGTCGCCGCACACGTACCGGCCCGGCCCGAAGCGCGTGCTCCGGGACAGCGGGACGGGGCCGGGCATGGCCGGCAGGGCGTCGGGGACGGTGACACGGTGGACGAGTTCCCAGTCGGCCGTGTCCGCGCCGTACACCTCACCCAGGGCGGGCAGGACGGCCTCCGTCTCGGCGGGCCCGGGGGAGCCGAGCAGAGAGGTGGACACCAGCGCCCGGCCGTCGGCCGAGAAGTGCGGGTGGACGGCGGTGAGGACGCAGGTGTTCAGGAACCTGCGCCGAGAGTCGACGACGAGTACGGGCTCGGTCAGCGGAGGCCCGGCCGTCGCGTGGTAGAGCGTGGTGACGGTCCGGCCCTCCGGCACGCGGAGCCCCGGGAGCAGCTCGGCCGCGACCCGCTGCCCCGTCGCGACCACCACCGCGCGGGCCTGCACGTGGCTGCCGTCCGCGACGACGACCCCGTCCCGCGTCACGGCCGTGACAGGGCTGTCGGTCCGCAGCACATCCACGGGCAGCCGGGAGGCGAGCTGGGCGGGAACCGCCCCGATCCCCTCGGCAGGAAGACAGAGGGTGCCGCGCAGCATGCTCCGCCACACCAGGTGGAAGAAGCGGGCCGACGTCGTCAGCTCGTCCTCCAGAAAGACACCGGAGAGGAAGGGCCGGAAGAACGTCTCCACCAGATGCGGCGACACGCCGGCCTGCGCCAAGGCCGTGAGCGTGGTGCCGTCGGGGCGTCTCCGCAGCACGGACGCCGGCGCGAGCGTGTCCCGCGCCGACAGGGCGCCGAGGGCGAGCAGATCACGGCCGGACACGAGCCTGCCGGGCAGGAGATCACGGCTCTCCTTGGGCCGCCTGACGGGATCGGTCAACCGGCGGAGACCGTCCTGGGTGTGCACGAGCACCCCGGGAGTGAAGGGGCGCAGCCGGAGCGCCTTCAAGTCGATGCGACGCTTGACCTGCGGATAGGACGTGTTGAACACCTGGAAGCCCCGGTCGACGGTGAATCCCGCCACGCGGTCGGTACGCATCCTCCCGCCCACCGCCCCGTCCGCTTCCAGCAGCCGCACCCGCAGGCCCGCTGTACCGAGGTCGCCCGCGCAGGCGAGCCCCGCCGCGCCTGCCCCGACGACCAGCACGTCGTACCGCCCGCTGTCTGTCTTCCGCATTCCGTCCTCATTCCTCATTCCTCGTACGTCGCTGGAGCGCATGACGTTGCCGAACCGGACCTGTCTCCAGCCCGGTTTCGGGGCCGGAGGGGTGGTCGGGCGCCCGCGCGCCCGCACCCCGTCGCCGGCCGACTCACGGTGGTCCCTCGCCTCGTCCTCGCTCCTGCCGCAGCAGGGCGTCGAGGTCCTTGAGCCGGCCGAGGCCGTGCACCGCCCTGGAAGTCCGGGCGTTGTGTTCGAGCAAGCCGCGATGCCGGTGCAGAAAGCTCCAGTAGCCCGCCGTGAACGGGCAGGCGTCCTCCCCGACCCGCCGGTTGGGGCGGTAGGCGCACGGTGGGCACAGATCACTCATGCGATCGATGTAGGCGCCGCCGGAGGTGTACGGCTTCGTGGTCATCCGGCCGCCGTCCGCGAACTGCGACATGCCCACGACGTTGGGCAGCATCACCCAGTCGTATCCGTCGACGAAGCAGCGGTGGAACCAGTCGGTCACGGCGGCGGGATCCCAGCCGCGCTGGAGGGCGTAGCTCCCCAGCACCATCAGCCGCGGGATGTGATGCGTCCATCCCGTGTCCCTGACCTGGCGCAGCACCGTCGCCAGGCAGCGGGCCGACACGGCGTCCGCGTCGAGGTCGTTCCACCAGTCGGGCAGGGACGCGGTGTGCCCGAGCACGTTCGACTTCCGGTAGTCCTCACCGAAGTGCCAGTAGAGCTGCCAGACGTACTCGCGCCATCCGGCGATCTGCCGGACGAAGCCTTCGACCGAGTTCAACGGGGCCTCGCCCGCCCGCCAGGCGGCCTCCGCGCCCTCCACGCACTCGACGGGATCGAGCAGCCCCAGATTCAGGGACGAGGACAGCAGGCTGTGGCTCAGGGTGTCGTCACCGGAGAGCATCGCGTCCTCGTGCGCGCCGAAACCGGACAGCCGGTGGCGGAGGAAACGGCGCAGCGCGGTGCGGGCCTCCCGCCGGTCCGCGGGAAACAGGCGCGGCCCGTCGCGGCCGACGAAGGAAACGTCCCCGTCGTGCTCCCAGCGGTCCAGGTCACGCCGGACCTCATCGTCGATGGAGTCCTCTCGGGGCCGATACGGAGCGGCGGTTCCCAGCGTCCGCGCTCCTCGTGGAGGCGGTTCTCGGTTCTCGTGGTCGAGGTTCCATGTGCCGCCCACCGGCCCGCCGCCCTCCATCAGGAGATCGTGGTCGCGGCGGACGTGCCGGTAGAAGGCTTCCATCCGGAGCGCGCGTCGCCCACGTGCCCATGCGGCGAAGTCCTCCTGGCGGACCAGGAAGCCACGCGGTGGGAGGACGGTGACGTTGTCCAGGGACCGTACGAGGGCAAGCGCCGCCCGGGAGGTGGGCTGGTGCACGGTCACCGGTCCGCCACCCACGGCCCGCCGCAGCCCTTCCCGATAGGTGTCGGCCCGTACGTACGTCACGCGGTCACCCAGTTCGGAGGCGCGGTGTCGCATCGCCGAGAGGATCAGGTGGGCCTTGGCCCGGTGAAAGCGCCGACGGCGGAAGACGGCACGCGATTCGACCATCACCACAGGGGCGTCACGGGAGGGACCGTGGTCGTCGGCCGCGAGGAAGGCAGGGCCCAGCTGGTCGCCGAAGAGCCAGTGCGTACGTGTCATGCCGGTCTCGATCCGTTCCATGCCTTCGTATGGGCCGCTGTACTCGCTTCCACTTCGGCACGTGGGCGTGGTTCGGATGCGTTCCCCCGACGCCCCGGCCGCGGCACCCGCCGTGAAGAAAAGTGCCGCCGGCCCCATCCGGCGACGCGCCGAGCACGGAATGCCTCTGTGAGAGGACAACCGATCCACGGCCACGGACGGCTCCGCGTCCGGCCGGTAGGAGGAGCACGTCATGAACACCACGCTCACCCGACGTCGCGTATCGGCCGCCCTGGCCGCCGCGGCCCTCTCGGTCTCGCTCGGAGCGCTGGCGCCCCTGGCGTCGGCTCACGACACCGACAGCACCTTCGGTCCTGGCTGCGCTTCGGTGCCGAAGGAAGGCGCCGGTTCGTTGGACGGGATGGCCAAGGACCCGGTGGCGACCGCGGCGTCCAACAACCCGGCCCTGTCGACACTGGTCACTGCCGTGCAGAAGGCCGGTCTGGTCGACACGCTCAACAACGCCGAGGACATCACGGTGTTCGCGCCGACGAACGACGCGTTCGCCAAGATCCCGAAGGCGGACCTCGACAAGGTCCTCGCCGACAAGGCCGCCCTCACCAAGATCCTCACGTACCACGTGGTGGACGAGCCGGTGGAGAAGGCCGACCTCGCGGACGGGTCCTTCAAGACCCTCCAAGGCGGCACGCTGACGACATCGGGTTCCGGGGACTCGTACAAGGTGAACGACACCGCAACCATCGTGTGCGGCGACGTGCGGACCGCCAACGCGAACGTGCACATCATCGACACGGTTCTGATGCCGAAGTGAGAACGGGCGACTTGCCTGACCAGGAGCGGCCGGCCACGTCGGCGTTCCGTCCCGCGAGCTTGGCGGTGGGGTGATCAGGCACGTCGCTCGGCCCGGGATCCCGCACCGCCGAGTGCCGGGGAGGCAGCATGACGGCATGACCACTCAGCACCCCGCGGAGCGGGGCGGCAAGAGACGCGACTGGTTCGCCGCCTTCTCCGAGCGGGCGTCGAACCTCACCAGCTCGCCGCCGTTCTACGTCCTGTGCGTGCTCCTGGTTCTCGGCATGGTCGCCGTACATCTGGCGCACCTGCCCGTGCCCTGGCTGATCTTCGCGGGGGACGTCATGACGGCCGTCAACCTGCTCCTGCTCACTCTGCTGAAGAACACCGAACGGCGTGACACGCATGCACTTCAGCGCAAGCTCGACGCCATCGCGGCGGCCATGCTGGAGCAGCACGCGGGCACGAGCCAAACGGCGGCCGACGAGCTGCGGCGTGCCATCCGCGTGGAGAAGGAACAGTGACGGGGACGGCGGCCATGGCCGGCCGCGCGCGACGGCGGCCAGCAGTTCGTCGTGTGGGGCCCGGGACCAGGTTCCGCCGTCGAACGCCACGCTTGCAGAAGCGTGTTGGCCCCGCCCCTTCGCCACGCTTGCAGAAGGGTGTTGGCCCCGCCCCTTTCCTCGCCTCGCCCCCGTCGCCGCCGGCGGAATCGTCCCGGCTCAGGGTGCGGATTCCGGGCCGTAGGCGTACTCCGCCGGCAGAGGGTGCGCCTTCCGTCCGCGCAGACCGACTCCCTATGATGATCGCCGCCGAGGAACGCGGGTAGTCCGGCGGACCGTCGACGGCGACACGGGGGGAGCGGACATGACCGCGCGGTTGAACGACGCACCGTCCGGCAGACGGACCATGCGCGCTCTGGTCACGAGGGGGGCGGCCCTGGTCGCCCTCTGCGCACTCACCGCCGGGTGCGCCTCCTTCGGGGCCGAGGACATGGGCGTCGCCTGGGACACCACCACGGACCGCAAGGCCGAACCGCAGGGCAACGGAGCCTGGCTGTCAGGCGACATCCTGGTCCGCAGCCGATTCGACGCGGTGCGCGGGTACGACGCCGCCAGCGGCAAACGGAGTTGGGAGTACGTACCGCCCGGCCGCTCGGCGGTCTGCCACGCCGCCGCCGACACCGCCGGCTCGGTCCTGGTCCTCACCCGCGACGGGGACGGCGCCTCCGCCTCGGCCAAGGGCAAGCCCTGCGACACCGCCGTCGCGCTCGACATGAAGAACGGCCGTGAGATCTGGCAGGTCCCTCTCTCCACCACCGGGTCCGGCCTCCAGCGCCTTCAGCCGTATGCGGTGTCCGCCGGCAGCGGCATCGCCGTGCTCCTCAAGAAGGACGACCTGCACGCCGTGGACGTGCGCACCGGGAAGACCCGCTGGAAGGCGGCCCTGCCCAAGGACTGCGTCCCGGGCAGGACCGCGGTGGCCGAGCGCCAGGTCGCCGCCCTCCTCGCCTGCGGCGGCACCGACAACCCCTGGGGCGACAAGGTCCCGAGCGATGCCGAACTGCATGCCGCCGCCTTCGACCCGGCCACAGGCGCTCTTCTGTGGTCCGCCCCGCTCGGGGCTCGCCGTACCGTCTCCTGGGAGGCCAGTGCGGACTTCGTCTCGGCCGACCCGGTGGTCGTCGCCGCCTCGGAATCCGGCGACTCCGACTTCGGGGCCTACTACTCCTTCGGCAGGAACGGCCGTCCCAACCCGCTGATCGATTTCAGCGGTCCCTACGGCGAGATCCAGCGCTCCAGTCGTCTCACGGCGGCGGTGGACGACAACAGGCTCTACGTCCTGCCCCGGCACCGGCAGAGGAACAGCCGTGACGTCTACCGCCTGACCGCCTTCGAACTGGCCACCGGAGACCGCGTCTGGGGCGGCACCCTCGACGACGACCGCCTCGACGGCGACACCGGATACCGCCTCCTCCTCCAGGGCGGGAAACTCACCGTCCTCACCTCGCGCCACCGCAGTTCCTACCACGGCTTCCGCGTCCTCGACCCCGCCACGGGCGAGCAGCGCGATGCCCGCAGTCTCCCCGACGACCCGGGCCCCGTGGACAAGTTCTTCGAGTACAAGGACCGCCTCATCGTCGCCCGCTACGAGGCCTATACGACACCGCCGAAGCCCTTCACGGCCTACGAACGCCTCTGACCGCCCGGGGTTCCCCGGACCATCGCGCCGAGGTCACGACGGACGCGTGGACCCCGGCGGGGAGGCCGCGCATGTTCTCGCCGGCCGGGTGCGCCGTGGAGCCGACAGCCGGTCCTGCTGACGGCACCACGGCGGAGCAGGACCGGCCGATGTACCGGTGCGACTACGCGACAAGCTGTGTGGCGAGCTGCCTGGCGTGGAAGTCGGCTGCTGCGAGGGACTCGTTGCGGGAGGTCTCGAAGAGCGGGACGAGTTCGGCCATCGCCGGCATGATCGGGGCCATGGTCAACTCGGGGACGATGAAGGTGACATCCAGGCCGAGACCGACGCCGAGGGCCTGCTGCAGGTAGCCCTGCACATGGTCGTCGCCGTGCTGAGGGGTGCCCTCCTTGTACGAGCCTCCGCGACTGGTCACGACGACGGTGGGCTTGCCCGCGAGCGAGGGGTTCTCGGTCACGGTGATCTGTCTCAGCAGGTGGGCCCATCGGAGTCGGGCAGGTGACCAGGAGCTCACGCTCTCCCTGGCCGTTCTGCTGGTCCGACGGGCTGTACTGCTCGGGCTGTCAGTTCCGACGCCATGGCAGGCGCATGGCGGAGGCAGCGGTGTCATCCTTCGGTTCGGGCTCGTACGGCGCCAACGCAGACTTCTGCTCAAGCACCAGTTCGGCAACGCTTATCCGGCACAGGACCTTCTTGTGGATGCCTCCCCCGGCCTCTACGAGCCACGAGCCGTCAGCGACCCGGAACACCTTTCGCGCGAGGGTGTCGCGTGCCGGCGCCTCGACCTCATCAGGGACGTACTCCATAGCGAGCGTCCGAGCCAGTTCATCGGCCGCTGCGCGGCCTCCTTGTTCGACGGTGTGCGTCTGGGCCAGATGCCATCGATAGTCGTCGTAGCCAGCGCGGGTCTCGGCCTCTACAAGGACGACCCATCGAGTTTCCTGCTGTGCAACTTCGTCATTGCTCACTACCGCAACCTAGTGTCTTCCGTGCCTCGAGATCACTAAGAGGCAGGCCCTGGTCGCCTTCCGAGGCGTTGGGTGGAGGAGACGCGGCGCCCACGGGCCTGACAGACTCTGTCGTGGCGCGCTGCTCTTCTGATGAAGTCCTGCTGAAGCACAAGGACTCGTGCGGCGGGCGGGCACTGGACGCACGGGGGCATGGGGATTCGGCGTGGGCGTGAAATCATCGGGTAGGGGCATGATCGATGCCGGGGGTGATCTGCGGGTCGACCTACTCGGGTCGGTCAGGGCATACCGCGACAGCGCGCCGCTGGCACTGGGCCCGGTGCGACGACAGGCGGTACTCGCCGCGCTGATCCTGCGCGCGCCCTACTACGTGACGTACCAACAGCTCCTCGACGACGTCTGGGGAACCGCACCTCCGGGCACGGGGCACAAGGTCCTGCCCAGCTACATCCACGCGCTGCGCAAGGCTCTCGACAAGCCTGGCACCGGCGCAGGCAGCTCGGTGATCCACGGGCAGCGAGGCGGCTACCGCGTACTGCCCGGCGCAGTCCGGACGGACGTCGCCGAGCTCGCCGAGGAGGCCGCGAGCGCCCAGCGGGCGAAGGCCGCCGACGAGTTCACGGCGGCACTCGCTCACGGGAGCAGGGCCCTCGATCTGCTCCGCGGGGAGCCGCTGCCCGGGCTGCCCGGTCCGCTCGCCGTTGCCGAACGGCAACGGCTGGTCCGGCAACGGCGCGCACTGCTCCAGGACCGGGCGGAGTGCTTGGTCCTGCTCGGCAACTACCCGGACGCTCTGGACACCCTCCTGTCGATACCCCTCTCACAACCGTACGACGAGCCGCTCGCCGCCCTGCGGATGCGTGCCCTGTACGGCAGCAACCGGCAGGCCGAAGCGCTCACCGTCTACGACGACACCCGTCGCCGGCTCATCGACGAGCTGGGCCTGGAACCCGGCGAGGAGCTGCGCCACGTACACCAGGCCGTCCTGCGCCGGGACGATCTGATGTTGCTCGGCCGGACCGCCCGAACGCGAACAGCCGAAACCGTCTCCCCCGACCAAGCCGGGTCCCCGGAATCATCACCCGGACGCCCAGCTTCCGGCGGCCATGACTGCCTCCCCGGCGTGCCCGATCGCCCTAGCGCTCCCGATCGCCCTAGCGCTCCCGGGCGGCCTCGCTCTTTCAACGGGCGCAACGAACTCCCCGGCGACATCGCTTGCCTGGTCGGGCGGGAGAAGGACCTCGCCCTGCTCACCACCCCTGTGTCGCAGGACGCCGTGTCCGTGATGACGGTCGACGGTACGGCGGGCGTCGGCAAGACCGCCTTGGTGGTGCGTGCCGCATGGACAATCGGCGACGCCCACCCCGACGGCTGCCTCTTCGTCGACCTGCTTGCACACGGCGCCGCCCACGAAAGCGTCACCCCCCAGCGGGCGCTGCGCCGAATGCTGCGGGCGGTCCGCGGCGAGGACGACACGCTCCAGACCAGCGCGCGCGAACCTCATAACCTCAACGACGACGGTGAGACGGCGGACCGCCTGGAGGACCTCGTCACAGCGTGGCGCGCCGCCACCAGCGGTATGCGGCTGCTGCTGGTCGTGGACAACGCGCACAGTGCCGAGCAGGTGCGTCCGCTGCTGCCGGCCGGGCCGGGCAGTCGGGTCATAGTCGTGGGCCGCCAGCGTCTGCCCGGCCTCGACGCCGACCTGCGGCTCACCGTTGAGCCGCTGAGTACGGGCGCTGCCGTCGGACTGCTCCGCGAGCTCGTCGGGGAGGTTCGGGCCGACGGCGAGCCTGAGGCGGCGCGTGAACTTGCCCGGCGGTGTGGCGGCCTGCCCCTGGCACTGCGGATCGCGAGTGCCCGACTGCAGAGCCGCCCGTCCTGGACCCTGGCCTTTCTCGCCGGCCGGATGTCCGACGACGCGCACGGCCTCGCGGAGCTGCGGGCCGAGGATCGCAGTGTGGAGGCCGCCTTCCGGGTCTCCTACGACCAACTCGGCCCAGAACTGCGACGTGGCTTCCGCGCGTTGGGAACGAACCCCACCGCCCGCTTCGACCGGCTCACGCTCGCCGCCATGCTGGGTGGCTCGCAGGAGAAGGCCGAGGGTGTCCTGGAGGATCTGGTCGACGCCAGCCTGTTGCAGCAGCCGCATCCTGGCCGATACCGGCTGCACGATCTCGTCAAGGCGCATGCGCGGCGCGTGGCCGGAGAGGCCCCCGAAGAAGCCGCCGCAGACCGCGACGCCGTTCTGCACCTCTACACCGCGGCGGGCCGCATGGCCAGCGACTGGGGGCCCGGCGGCTTTCCCGCACTCACCACCGGTTCGTCCGACCCCAGCTCGACCGCCCGTTCGCCGTTCGCCGGGTGGCGGGAGGCCTCGGCGTGGCTGAGGTCGATGGGTGGCGAGCTCGTCGATGTCGTGGCCTTCGCTGCGGCCGGCGGCCACGCCGACCACACGTGTCTGCTGGCAGAAGCCCTCGTCGACCACCTGGCCGGACACGGTCACCACCATGAGTGCCGTACCGCCCTGGAACTCGCCCTGGCGTGCGCGGAGGCGGCCACTGATCGACGGATGCCGGCAGCGCTGCGCAACTGCATGGGCCTCCTCGACGTCTACCAGGGGCGGTTCCGGCAGGCGGGAACATGGTTCGCCGAGGCCCTGCAACACGGCCGCGCGAGTGGCGACCTGCGAGAAGAGGCCCGCGCAATCGCCGGGACGGGTATCGTGCTGGGGCAGTTGGGAAACAGCGAGGAGGCGCTTTCCGGCCTGGACAAGGCGGTGAAGCTGGCATCTGACCTCGCCGACGACTGGCTGACCGGCATGTCCCACTGCAACATCGGCTCCATCCATCACCAGCAGGGACGGCACGAACAGGCACTCTGGCACTACAACATCGCCCTGGCACTCGCCGAGAAGAACGGCCGACCGAGGACGATCAGCAGCACCCTGTGCTTCGTGGCCGAGATCGAGCTGGCTCTCGGCCGGTACGAGGTGGCCACGAATCTGCTGAGGCGGGCCGCCGGGTTGGCCGGTGAGGTCGAGGATCTGCCACTGCGAGCGGCGACCTTGTCACGGCTGGCCACCGCGGAACAAACCCGAGGCGACCTGCACTCGGCCGTCGATCTCCACCACGAGGCACTGTCGACGCTCACCCCACAGACGAGCACATGGCTGGAGATGGGGGTTCGCATCCGGCTCGGCAGCACCTACGCGGCAACGGGCCGTCACTCCGACGCACAGCAGGAGTTCCGGGCTGCCCTTTCCCTGCCCGGAGCCGACGACCACGCCCGCGAGTACGGGATGGCACGTGACGGACTGGAAGCCACAGGCACCGTCCGGCGACCCCACCCGCCAGGCTCCTGACCGCAACACGCCGCGGAGTACCGCCGCCCATGCCCACCACGGGGCGCGGGGCCGCGCCGTCGAGAGATCAACCACGTCCGGCGGGTCATCGACGACATCGGCATGCGCACCGAAGCCGAACGCGTCGATGTTCAGGGAGCGAAGGAGAGCATGCGGGGCTCGTGCCGGGCGTCGTCGCCGGTCAGGCCGGCGGGCGTGATCACCAGCCGGTCACCCACGTAGGCGTTCTCGCCGACGACCCCCATCCCGAACTCGAGCCTCGCGGTGGACGCGGGGAGCCGCAGCACGTCCTTGATCGTGTCCACGCCGCCGGGACCAACCTGGAAGACCCGCCCGGCCTTGCTGAGCGTGCCCAGTTGGTAGACGATCCCTGTCCTGCCGGGTCCGACGCGCAGGGGGTAGTAGCCGTACGAGGTGGCCTCGTCCTTCACGCCCCAGACCAGATTCCCGGTTCCGAGGTCGTAGGCGCCCACGCGGTCGTTGCCGCCCAGGAGCACGAGGCCCCCGCCGACGACGGCCTCCCGGCACGACTGGGCGTTGCCGCTGGTGTCCACGGAGTCGCCGCAGTGCTTGAACCCCTTCGGCCTGGGGTCGATGGTCCTGCGGACCTTGCCGTCGGGCCCGAGGGCGACGACCCGCCAGTCCTCGACACCCTTCTCCTTGTTCACGGTGGTGAACACGACCGGGTCGGCGGAGAGCACCTGGCCGACCTGCAGCCCGGGGGCTGTCCTCATGCGCCACCGGACCTTGCCCGTGGCCGGGTCAACTTCCCTGACCTGGCTGTACGCCTTCTCGAGCGCGGTGATCGCGCAGTCGGCGACCACCAGCAGCCGGGCGCCGCCGGCCACTCTGCCGGGGTAGCACTTCCCTGGGTTCTCCAAGGGGATGTCGTACAGCTTCTTCCCGTCGGCGACGCTGTACGCCGCGGCCTTCATGCTCTGGACGATCGCGATGGTGCCACCGCTGACAGCGCTGTCCACCATGATCGTGCCGTCACCCGATCCCGTCTCCGTCAGCTTCTTGTGCCAGCCTGCCTTTCCGGCGCGCAGGTCGATCATCTGGAGCTGGTTGCAGCGGGTTCCGGTCCATGCCTCGGCATTCTTGAGGACGATGACGACCTTGCCGTCGGGGGTCGCGTTGACCGGGGTCTCGCAGACGGGGGTCGGGAGGTCGACGCTCCACAGCTGAGCGCCGTCGCTGAGCCGGTGGGCGACGACCCTCTTGTAGACGGCCTGGACGGCGGTGTCGCCGACGATCCAGAGGTCCTCGGTCGGGATGTTCCGGCGGGGCAGGTCGGTGCGGTCGTCGACGATCCAGGCGCTCGCTTCGCCGGCCAGGCGGCGCTGCGCGATCTCCGCGGTAGTGGGGATGCGGGCGGGCGATGGGGTGGGGCGTGCGCTCGCCTTCGGAGGCGCCGTGGCCGACGGGGTGCCGCTCTCCGCTCCGGCACGGTCCGCCCGGGCACGGTCCGCTTCGGAGCGCTCGCCGAGGACGTACACGCCGGCACCGACGAGCAGCAGCAGAACGAGGCCTGCGGCGGCCGTCGGCCAGCGGCGGCGGCGCGAGCGGGGCGGTGGCGGGCCGTACCCCTCGGGCGCGTACGGATTGTCCGGCACGGGCCAACTCGGCGGGCGATGTTTGTACCAGGGCTCGTGCGACTGCGGCATCCGGATTTCCCTAACAAGGCGGGCGGCCTCCCCGTAGAACTGGCATCCGGGGAGTGTTCTGTCATGGTGTTAGTGCGGTCTCGTCCGCATGGGCGCTGTGTTTGCCCACGTGGGGCCTCATGGCTGTGGCAAGTTTTCGCGCAGCCGCTTGGCCACCCTGTAGAAGATCGGGAAGCACGGGATCGACGGCATCGAGTTCGGGTGACTTTCCGTGGCCATGGTGAGCGGAACCGTTCGGCGGCCTTGCCAGCCATGCGAAGGTGAGGGTGGTGTCGATCAAGGGGTGTGCCCGGGTATCGTTGGGGTGACGGCAGCCGGCAACTGGCTACCGTCGGCGGGGTTGGTTACGACGAGTTCGACGGGCCGGGTGAAACCGAAGGAGACGCCGGCGGCGCGCGGGAAGACGGCCAAGGATGGGCCGCCGACCTGGTCGAGGATCAATCACGGATGCGGCGGGCTCGGCGCACCCCTTTCCCGTTCCCTTCAGTCACCGCCTCGTCCCGCGGGGCGGGGACCGGGACGACGCCGCCCTTCATGCCGAGTGCCCAGCCGAGCAGGACGGCGACGGCCACGACGCCCACGTCGGGCGGAGAACGGGTGGGTGACGCGGTGGCGTTCCCATCGTCCGCCGGTCGGCAAGAGACCGGATGTTCCGCTGGTCTGAGACACAGTGACTGACCTTTCTCAATGGCAGGTTCGACCGCCGGGCGAACGTGGCTGGGTGTCTATGACAGGGTGGCGCGGCAGGGCCTGCGGCGAGGCGCCCGGGGGCCACCGCATGGCTCGCCGCCGAGGCGGGTTGCCAGCCGGCCCTCCCTGCGCTCGCACGGGCCAGGCCGGGAAGGCACTGCGACCCGGTTGCGCAAGGCCGACCACAGGCTTGGGAGACTCTGGCGCACTGTGCTGCTCTTTCGATGAAGTCCTGTTGAAAGGCTCGGCGGCTGCGACAGGACAGGGGCATCGGAAGGGGAGCACCACATGCCCGTGGGACGGCGCCGAATCCCTCTCGGCCTGGCGTCGACGGCACGCATGCACGACCGCACCATGCTGTCGGCGGACGTTCGTGGAGCGGGTGTCAGTGCTGACCCGCCGCCACGGCCGGGTCACCGAACGGCTGCGACAGGCGATGGGTGCGATCGGTCTGGCCCTGGCGGGCCGGGCCGGCGCCTGTCGCGCTCAGCTCATGGGCATCGCCACCAGCCGCACAACGCTCTTGCCCCGAGTGATGGACCTGCCCGATCCGACCGCCCCGGAGCCCCGTGTGGTCGGCGTGGACGACTTCGCGCTGCGGCGCGGCCATGTCTACGGAACCGTCGTCATTGACGCCGAGACCCACCAGGTCCTCGACCTGCTGACCGAACGCGCTGCCGCCACCCAGGCCCCGTGGCTGAGAGCCCATCCCGGTATCGAGGTCATCTGCCGCGACCGCGTCGGCGCCTACGCCGAGGCTGCCGTCACCGCCGCACCGCAAGCCCTCCAGGTCGCCGACCGCTTCCACCTCTGGCAGAACGTCGCGACCGCTATCGAGAAGACCGTCACTGCCCACCGCTCCTGCCTGCGCGAACTGCCCGCGGCCAGCCCGGAACCCGAACCTGGGTGGGAGACGCCCACCGCAGCCGAAGCCGCAGCGGACCAGCAAGTCGAAAGGGCGGACCCGGCCGACAAGTTCGCCGAACGCTCACCAACGCTGAGCGGTACCCGCTTGCCCGACTGGATCACCGAGGCCGCAGACGCCAACCTGCCCGGGATCAGCAGCTTCGCCGTCGGCCTCCACAGCGACTGCGACGCGGTGACGGCCGGGCTGACCACCGACTGGAACTCCGGTCCGGTCGAAGGAGCAGCCGACCGCATCAAGATGCTCAAACGGCAGGTTCGGCCGCGCCGGATTCCCGCTTCTCCGCAAGCGAGTTCTTCCGGCTTCATGATCAGGTCACCCGACGCGGGGCGGACCTTACGATCGAGACGTGACGATCACCTACCAGTGGCGGGGCAGCTTCAACAACGCTGCCCTCAACGCGCTACACGCCGAGGGCTTCGGAGACCCGGCCGCTCAGACCGACTGGCGAACACGGCTTGAACGCCACAGCTTGGGCTGGGTCTGCGCGTGGGAAGAAGACTCCCTGATCGGCTTCGTCAACGTCGTCTGGGACGGCGGAGCCCACGCTTTCATCCTGGACACGGTGGTCGCCCAGCATCACCGGGCGCAAGGAGTTGGGGCCGCGCTGGTTGCAGCGGCAGCGCGTGAAGCCCGTGCCGCGAAGTGCGAATGGCTTCACGTCGACTTCGAGGAGCGCCTTCGTCCGTTCTATTTCGGCGCCTGCGGCTTCAAGGAGACCGCAGCCGGTCTGATTGCCCTGTAACAGCGCAGGCCAAGCGCCCGGCGGCACACACGCGACCAGGGGAGCGGTATCAAGACGCCTGCCAGACCCCCGAACTGGCTCGAAGCCGCCCAAGACGCTGCCGGGGTCCTTGAGGCCGCGGGTGCCCATGCGACGGTTCTGTGCGACTGGTGCGGCCGCGCTGTCACCCGAGTGGCTGGCCCGCTCGACCCGGCCCCGTGTGGTGGGCCATGGCCTCCCGAGACCTGCCGGGCAAGTTGTCCACCGGCGACGGACCGAGTACGGCCCCTGCTGACGAACGCCTCGACCTGAGGTGAGAGAAGACCCATGAGTTTTGACATCTTCCTGGGCCGGTTCGAGAACGGTGAATCGGCGGCGCTGGACATGAGCGGCGCGCACGAGGTCCTCGGCCCCCATGAGGTGGCGAGGGACCCCGAGTCGGACTTCCTGACGGCGAGGATGCCGTGCTCGTCGCCCGGGCGGGCCGACCATGATCCAGCGGGACGCGGACCGCGAGCATCTGTCCGCCTCCCTCAGGGACGACTGGCCCGTTGCCGTGGCCCGTACCGGCGCCGAGATCGACCGCGCGATGCTGGCTTCCTGGACGAATGGGCGAGGGGCCCGTCCCCGTGCCCTTCACCAACTGTCCTTGCAGGCATGGGCGACAGCCTGCCCCCCGCCCAGCCTCCCTCCAGAGCTGTGATGTTCAGGCTTCCAGAGCGCCTTCGTACATCGCTGTGATCAGTTCCGCGTAGTCACGCTCGACGACCGGCCTTTTGATCTTCAAGCTGGGGGTGAGCTCGCCGTGCTCGATATCGAGATCACGGGGGAGCAGCGTGAACTTCTTGATGGTCTGCCAGCGCTGGAGGCCGTCGTTGACACGCTGTACGTACCTCTCGATCAGCTGCCGGACCTGTTCGGTGGCGACGACTTCAGCGTAGTCCTTGTCGCCCAGACCGTGTTCCGCGGCCCAGGGCATGATCGCCGCGTCGTCCAGTGCGATCAGCGCGGTGCAGAAGTTCCGGCTGCTTCCGATCAGCAGAATGTTGCTGACGAAGGGGCAGGCGGCCTTGAACTTGCCCTCGACCTCGCTCGGCGCGACGTACTTGCCACCGGAGGTCTTGAAGAGGTCCTTCTTACGGTCGGTGATGCGCAGGAAGCCGTCCACGTCGAGTTCGCCGATGTCGCCGGTTCGAAACCAGCCGTCATCGGTCAGCACCTCGGAGCTCTTCTCGGGGAGGTTGTGGTAGCCGCGCATGACGCAGGGTCCGCGCAAGAGGACTTCGCCGTCCTCGGCGAGCTGGACCTCGAAGCCGGGCAGAGTGACGCCGACCGTGCCGATCCGCAGGTCGTGCGCACGGTTGACGACGGCACCCCCTGAGGTCTCGGTCAGACCGTAGCCTTCCAGGACGCGTACCCCGACTCCCGCAAAGAAGTAGCCGAGTTCGGGAGCAAGAGGGGCGCTGGCGGAGATCGCATGGCGCAGCCGGCCGCCGAAGGCGGTCCGGATCTTGGCGTAGACGAGCTTGTCGGCGAGGGCGTGCCGGAGCTTCAGGCTCAAGGGCGCGCCCTCCCGGCCTTGGGCGATTCTGGCGGCTTCGGTGGTTCGTGCGTACTCGCGGGCGACGGAGGCCGCCCAGCGGAAGACCCGGTGCTTGGCGGCGCCATCGGCTCTGGCCTTGGCCGCTATGCCGTTGTAGACCTTCTCGAAGATCCGGGGAACGGCGGCCATGACGGTCGGCCGGATGACCGGAAGGTTGAGCACGATCCGGTCCACGCGGCCGTCGACGGCCAGCACATGGCCGGTGTGGATCTGTCCCGAGATCAGGGCCTTGCCGAAGACGTGCGCCAGTGGAAGCCACAGGAGCTGCACGTCGTCCGAACGGATCAGCTCGCTGCCGGCCTGGGCGACTCCCTGGTGGGCCAGGCCATCGTGCGTCAGGAACACCCCTTTGGGTCGGCCGGTGGTGCCGGAGGTGTAGATCAGCGTGGAGAGTTGCAGGCCGCTGATGGCGTCTACGGCGCGGTCGACGGCGTCCGGGTGCCCCTCCAGGTACGTATCGCCGCGGTGCTCCAACTCGGCGAGGGTGAGGATGTTCAGCCCTTCGGCAGTGACGGGGTGGGCCGGTCCGTCGAAGAGGATGACGTGCTTGAGTCCGGGCAGTCGGTCCTTGGTGGAGACGATCTTCGCGAGCTGCTGCTCATTCTCCGCGAACACCGCGAGGCTGTCGGAATCCGCCAGGATGTACGCCGTCTCGTCGGCGTTGGTGCTGGGGTAGACCGTGGTGGTGGCGGCGCCGGCGCACATGGTGCCCAGATCGGCGATGACCCACTCCATGCGCGTTTCGGAAGCGATGGCGACGCGGTCCTGTGCGCGGACGCCGAGAGTCATCAGGCCGGCGGCGAGCGCCTTGACCCGCTGTGCGGTCTGAGCCCAGGTGAGGGTGATCCACTGCTCTGGGCCGGGCTCGGCACCGAGCCGGGCGGGAGCGGGGTAGCGGTACGCGGCGCGGTCGGGGGTGGCTTCGACTCGGCTGAGGAACAAGTGGGCTACGGAGGGGGGACGCTGCTCGATCGGGGCGGGCACGGAACGCAAGACGACCTCCGGGAATGGATGTTCGCGGGTGGGCGGGCGATGGCGCGGGAAGTTCTGCGTGCTGCTTCGAAGGGGGGAGCCTGCGCTGGGACGGCGGCCTGTGGGGCTGTGAGGGCAGGTACGGAACTGGCTGGTGAGACGAGAACGGGGCGGGGCAGGGCCATGGGGTGGTGGCCGGCAGGGGGCGCCCGGCGGGCACTGGGGCGAGGGTTTCTCCCGCGGCCGAGCTCCCGGTGGGCGCCGGGGGCGGGGGTTTCTCCGGCGGGAGGCCGAGTGGGCCGCGGACTCGGGCGAGACCGCGGCCGCCTGGTCAGTCGTGGAAGGTTCGGCCTTCCTCGGCCGTCCGCTCGAGCAGCGCCGGCGGGGTGAACCGCTCGCCGTACTTCTCCGCCAGCTCACGGGCGCGTGCCACGAAACCGGGCAGCCCGCCCTCGTAGCCGTTGATGTACTGGAGCACACCGCCGGTCCACGCGGGGAAGCCGATGCCCATGATGGAGCCGATGTTGGCGTCGGCGACCGAGGTGAGGACGTTCTCCTCCAGGCAGCGCACCGAGTCCAGCGCCTCCGAGAAGAGCATCCGCTCCTTCATGTCCTCGAAGGGGATGTCCACGTCGGTCCGGGTGAAGTGCTCGCGGAGTCCGGACCACAGCCCGGCCCGCTTGCCGTCCTCGGCGTACTCGTAGAAGCCGGCGCCGCCGCTGCGGCCGGTGCGACCGAACTCGTCGACCATTCGGTCGATCACCGCGTTCGCGGGGTGTCCGGTCCAGGTGTCGCCGGCCTCCTCGATCGCGCGCCGGGTCTCGTTGCGGATCTTGCGCGGGAGCGTGAGGGTCAGCTCGTCCATCAGGGAGAGGACCTTGGCCGGGTAGCCGGCCTGCGCCGCGGCCTGCTCGACGGAGACCGGGTCGGCACCCTCGCCGAC